>CAYJIJ010000003.1:0-68874 GCA_964370185.1 uncultured Oscillospiraceae bacterium | reverse complement strand
GCAGGCACAGGGGGTGTATTTAGCGGCACATTCTTTGCAAAGTGATTTGCCACAGGCTTGGCAAGTAGCAACCGCATTTAACTCTTCGTGAAAATAACATCTCATTAAAACGTGTACTCCTTTTTATTTTTTACCGTCAAAAATACTATCATAAAGCGGTAAGGGTGTCAATAGGCGAACTCGCACAGGTTTTAGTGGAATAGTTTTCACTAAAACTGCTTTGCACCGATAAGGGCAGATTTTTGAGTAGTTTTTTGTCTGAGGGAGGAAGCCTTACTCGTGTAAGGCGAGGAGCGAGGGCGAAAAAATGCCAAGAAGATGCTTTTGCGGCTGTGTGTTTGAGCATTGCCACCCAAGGTGTCAAGCTAAGGCGAGCGCTATCTCCCCCTCTCCCAGTGGAGAAATTTAAGGCATTGTATTATTGACAATGAAATATAGTTAACTTATAATAATTACGCCACAATAATTAGCTTATAATAACTTTATTTTACAGGGGGCGAAATTTTGATTAAAGAAGTGTCGAAAGCAGTCAATAAATTTTATCACGATTTAGCAATATCCGAATTGCAACTGCAAAACGCCTTGAGGACTGGAGATAAACTCACCTATAACGACATACTTTATCTTGATATCATTTCTGCCCATTCAGGAGAGTACACCTCCACCGCAATAGCGGATATGCTCCATGTTTCAAGACCATCTGTTACAAAAAAGATAAACGAGCTTGCAAAAAAAGGCTACATCACTCGAAAGCAAAGCGAAAGCGATAAAAGGGTTTACTACTTATTTATTAATGAAGATGCTTATTTTGATTTTTGCGAAAATTCACTCGAGAGCACCATTTCTAAAAAACTGACAGAACACTTCTCAGAACAAGAACTCGAAATACTATGCAAAGCACTGTCTGCAATAGGGGATTTTATGCTTGCGCATCATAAAAATTAGCGCTATTTTATGGAAATAATATCTATTTGGCGTTGATGTAATTTGTCTGCTTCTTGCAAAATCTTTGGATTAGAGCTTCCCTTAACCATCCCACCAAATTAAAGGAGAATTTTCAATGACTAAGAGCGAAAATCAATTTTTACAAGGCCCTATTCTTTTACCACTCATGAAATTTGTAGCACCAATATTTTTTGCATTGATGTTGCAGGCGGCATATAGCTCTGTCGATATGTGGGTGGTGGGCAGATTTTGCGGCCCTGCAGATATTTCAGCCGTTTCAAGCGGTTCGCAGGTTATACTGATAATAACGGGGCTTATAACAGGTCTATCCACGGGAAGCACAATAGTAATAGCGAAGTATTTTGCTCAAAAAAAGCAAAAGGAAACCGCTAATGCCATCGGTACAACCATCCGCATATTCTTTATTTTAGCAATTGTTATAACCGCTATTATTCTTCCACTCTCGGATGTGATTACGCATTTTGTAAATGCACCCGAGGGAGCTTTTGAGAAAACAAAAAACTATATTGCAATCTGTGCTTCGGGGATAGTGTTCATCACGGGGTATAATTTGATAAGCGGTGTATTTAGGGGATTTGGCAATTCTAAAACCCCTCTTATCTTCGTGGCGATAGCTTGTACTGCCAATATTCTGCTCGATTTATTGTTTGTTGCACTGCTTGGGATGGATTCCTCCGGCACTGCCATTGCAACAATAATGGCACAGGCACTTAGTTTGCTTTGCTCATACATATATATGAAGAAAAAAGGCCTCCCAGTGCCCTTTAGTAAAGAAAACCTAAAAAGGGATAAAATGATGGAAAAGGAGATACTCAAAATCGGCTCACCCCTTGCTGCCCAAAGCTTTTTTAATGGATTTTCATTTTTAATTATTACTGCACTTGTAAACTCACTTGGATTAATTGAGTCCGCCAGTGTAGGTGTGGCTGAAAAAATATTCTATTATATGTTTTTAATCCCCCTATCCATGACGAGCGCTGTTTCAACCTTTGTTGCACAAAACACCGCCGTAAATCAGTACGACAGGGCTAAGAAAAGTGTTTGGATGTGTTTTAGCATCTCACTTGTGCTTGCAAGCGTCTTATTCTATGCAGGGTTTTTCCACGGGGATATACTGGCAAGCCTATTTACAAGTGATACGGCCGTAATCACAGGTGCGGCAATGTTTTTGATGGCTACTTCCATAGAAAGTGCCAGCAAGGCATTTGAGAGCCCTTTCTCAGGCTATCTGAGTGGCGCAGGACACACCACATTTGTTATGTGGTTGGGGCTTATTTCAACATTTTTGGTGCGTATACCGATAGCATATTTTGTGGTTAACAGCGCTAATCCAACACTTTTTAAGCTTGGAATGTCGGCGGCAAGTGCAGCTATCTTCTCCTTAATAGGATTTGCAGGATATTATTTTATCCTCAATAGGAAAAAGGTTGTAGGTAGTATATAGGATAAAAATAAAATCCCAGCTTTTTATTTTAAGTTTTTAAATATTTTTTACTCTAATTTAACAGTTCCACAAAGGAAAATTTCTACCACAATTGGCAGATGAGAATTAATTTAAAAAATCCCTTCATAACCTCTTGACAAAAGGGGTTGCGTATATTAATATAATTAATGGATGGGGATGTTTTTATTTTAGAAAATCCCATTTCACAGTTATTCAGTGAGAATTTACTGAGCCGATAAAATTTTATTGGCTTTGGGGTGATTTTAAAGTCACCTTCCGCTTAAAAAAGAGCATTATTGATTGCGCTAAAAGCGAAAATTTTATAAGCTGGCAACTTAATTGCCTGTTGGGTTCATTCGCCCTAAGTGTACTCGGGTACACACTTGTAAAAAGGTCAATAAGAGTAGTAAAAGTAAGTTCTTGCTATATAGACTCTGAAATACATTATGCCCAGTGGGCAAAAAGACTATTTTATAAGGTGTGCCGTTTACGCGGTATACCTTTTCTTTTTTGGAGGATTTTTAAGATGTCGGACAAGCTAAAACTATATGGATTTAACAATTTAACAAAGGCACTCAGCTTCAATATCTATGATATTTGCTATGCTAAAACAGCGAGGGAACAGCAGGATTATATCAAGTATATCAACGAGCAGTATAATTCTGATAGGCTAACAGATATCCTCACAAAGCTCACAGAGATGATAGGGGCAACAGTGCTAAACATCTCAAAGCAGGACTATGAGCCACAGGGGGCATCAGTTACTCTTTTGATTGCAGAGGAGAGCATGGCGAAAAACCGCTCTGGGGAAACAGTCGTTGCGCATCTTGATAAGAGCCATGTAACAGTGCACACCTATCCCGAATACCACCCTGAAAACTCAATAGCGACATTTAGAGTTGATATAGATGTAGCCACCTGTGGCGAAATTCCACCTCTTTCAACATTGGATTTTCTAATCAGCAGTTTTGACTCCGATATAATCACAATGGACTACCGTGTGAGGGGTTTTACAAGGGATATAAGTGGAAGAAAGCTGTTTTTAGACCACAAAATGACCTCTATACAGGACTTTATTGACACTAAAACACTCGAAAAATACGACGCTATTGATGTAAATGTATATCAGTCGAATATTTTCCACACAAGGATGCTAATAAAAGACATTGTGCTGCAAAACTACCTCTTCAATGCCGATGTATATGAAATAGCACCTAAAACAAGGCTTAATATCACAAATGCACTGCGAAAAGAAATGATAGAAATCTTTAGCGGTACTAATGTATACTAAACAACGAAATTAACATTTTACTCACAACACTAAAATACAATGGGGGAATAAATCTTGGGAAATCAAAAAAGAGCACCGATTGCAGATGCACTCGAAGAGATGAAAAATAATAAATTAGTGCCCTTTGATGTTCCAGGGCATAAGAGAGGCAGGGGAAACCCTGAGCTCACCGAATTTTTGGGTGAGGACTGCATGAGTGTAGATGTAAACTCAATGAAACCGCTTGATAATCTCTGCCACCCCACTTCGGTAATAAAAGAGGCTGAAGGGCTTGCGGCGGAGGCGTTTGGTGCGGCACATTCTTTCTTCATGGTGGGAGGCACTACCTCTTCGGTACAGGCGATGATATTTGCAACAGTCAAGGCTGGGGATAAGCTAATTCTGCCAAGAAATGTCCATCAGAGTGTTATAAATGCCCTTGTAATTTGTGGAGGAATACCTGTGTATGTAAATCCACAAACCAATATGAGGCTTGGCATTGCACTTGGAATGTCCGTTTCCGATGTAAAGGAAGCGATTGAGAAAAACCCCGACGCTAAGGCGATACTTGTAAATAATCCCACCTATTATGGTATCTGCTCCGACTTAAAGTCGATAGTGGATATTTCCCATGAAAAAGGGATAAAGGTACTTGTGGACGAAGCCCACGGCACACATTTTTATTTTGGCAAGGACATGCCGATAACAGCAATGGCGGCAGGTGCGGACATGGCAAGTGTGAGCATGCATAAATCGGGCGGCTCACTTACCCAAAGCTCCATACTGCTCTGCGGTAAAAATGTAAATCCACATTATGTGCGCCAGATAATTAATTTAACCCAGACCACAAGCGGCTCATATCTCCTGCTTTCAAGCCTTGATATTTCGAGGAGGAAGCTCGCACTTGAGGGGGAGAAAATCTTTGAAAAGGTGAAGAAATTTGCTGACTACTCAAGGGAAGAGATAAACGAAATAGGCGACTATTACGCATACAGCAAAGAAATTATAAATGGCGATAGCATATTTGATTTCGACACCACTAAGCTCTCGGTAAACACCATAGACATAGGCCTTGCAGGCAAGGAAGTATACGACCTTCTCCGTGATGAATACGACATTCAGATAGAATTTGGCGATTTGGGCAATATACTTGCATATATCTCGGTGGGTGATAAAAATAAAAATATCGAAAGACTTATAACTGCACTTTCCGAGATAAGAAGAAAGTATAAAAAGGACAAAGCAGGAATGCTTGAGAGCGAATATATCTCGCCCGTGGTGGCAATGTCCCCACAAAGGGCATTTTTTGGTGATAAGGTAAGCCTGCCTATAAACGAGTGCAATGGGCATATTTGCGGTGAATTTGTTATGTGCTACCCGCCTGGGATACCAATTCTTGCACCGGGCGAAATGATAACTGACGAGATTATAAACTATATAAACTATGCCAAGGAGAAGGGATGCTTAATCACAGGCCCTGAGACGATGGATGCAAGCAGGATTAATGTGCTTGAAAACCCGATAGAGCATCAAATCGAGCTGCACTAATGGACGCTTTTGCAGTCTTTGGTATTATAGGACTAAGGGCACAATAGAAAGGAAGATGACTATGGATGATTTATGGTTTACTGAATATCACACTTCGGGTGTGAGATTTTCTATAAAAGTAGAAAGCCAACTCCACAGCGAGCAGAGCGACTTCCAAAAGATAGCCGTTTATGAAAGCCGTGAATTCGGAAGGTTTCTAACGCTTGATGGCGTGATGATGCTCACCGAAAAGGATGAGTTTATCTATCACGAGATGATGACCCATATACCAATGTCGGTAAATCCGAATATAAAAAAGGTGCTTATAATAGGCGCTGGGGACGGCGGAGTGCTCAGGGAGCTTGAGAAATACCCTCAAATTGAGCTTATAGACCTTGTTGAGATAGACGAGAGGGTAATAGATATCTGCAAGCAGTATCTCCCCAAAACTGCATGCGGATTTAATAATCCCGTGGCGAATATCCATATAGCCGATGGGCTTAAATTCATCCGCCACACAAAGGAAAAATACGACCTCATTATAGTCGACTCAACAGACCCCTCGGGCCCTGGGGAAGTGCTTTTTACAAAAGAGTTCTACGGCAACTGCTTTAATGCACTCACTGATGATGGCATCATGGTAAATCAGCATGAAAGCCCATTTTACAGGCAGGATGCGGCGGCGATGAACAGGGCTCACAAGAGGATACTTGGTAATTTCCCGATAGCAAAAGTCTATCAGGCTCATATACCAACATATCCCTCGGGGCATTGGCTATTCGGCTTTGCCTCTAAGAAATACCACCCCACAAAGGATTTAAAGGAAGAAAGTTTTAAATCGGCGGAGATTGACACAAAGTATTACACCACCACACTTCACAAAGGTGCATTCTGCCTGCCGAAATATGTAGAGGAGATGCTTAAAGAGAATGAATAAGAATATAAGCACTTTCATAGCTTGCGAAAGCGAATACGATGAAGCAAAAATCGTGCTTTTTGGAGCGCCGTTTGACGGCACTACCTCCTTTCGCCCAGGCACAAGGTTTGGCCCTGCCGCAATAAGAAATGAAAGCTTCGGAATTGAAACCTACTCCCCCTACTGTGATAGGGATTTAACTGAAATAAAAGTGTTTGACGGTGGGGATTTAGACTTCCCATTTGGCAACACTTATAAAGTGCTCGACACAATTTACGACTACACTAAAAAAATTCTCACCGACGAAAAAATCCCAGTGATGCTCGGCGGTGAACATCTAATCACACTCGGTGCAGTGAGGGCGGTATATGAAAAATATCCTGATTTGCATATAATCCATTTAGATGCACACACCGATTTGAGGGACGAATACTTAGGCGAGCCGCTCACCCATTCGGGTGTAATGAAGCAGATATGGAATTTCTTAGGTGATGGCAGAATATATCAGCTCGGTATACGCAGTGGTGAGAAACATGAATTTGAGTTTGCAAAAAATCACACGAGACTCTATAAATTCGATTTAGATGAGTTTAGGAGAATCGTAGAGGAGCTAAAGGGAAAACCTGTTTATTTCACCCTTGATTTAGATGTGCTTGACCCCTCTTGTTTTTGGGGCACTGGCACACCTGAGGCAGGTGGCGTGACATTTAAAGAGCTTTTAAATGCAGTGCTTAAGCTGAGTGATTTAAATGTAGTGGGCTGTGACATTAACGAGCTTTCACCCCATTACGATCAAAGTGGAGCTTCCACCGCACTTGCCTGCAAGATAACAAGGGAGATATTATTGCAACTTTAATTATTAAGAAAGATATGCGAAAAAATATTCCACGCATGACTAACAACAATTAAAAGGAGATATGACTTATGGGTAGATGTTTAATAATAGGCGCAGGTGGTGTTGCGGGTGTTGCAGTGCACAAATGCTGCCAAAATAGCGAAGTTTTCGAGGAAATTATGATTGCCAGCCGCACAAAGTCCAAATGCGATGCACTTAAAGAAAAATTAGAGGGCAAGACTAAGACAAAAATCCAAACCGCTAAGGTGGATGCCGATAATGTTGACGAGCTTGTGGCACTCATAAATGAGTTTAAACCAGATGTGGTGCTAAACCTTGCACTGCCATATCAGGATTTAACTATAATGGATGCCTGCTTGGCTACAAAAACTCACTATGTGGACACTGCTAACTACGAGCCAGTGGACACTGCTAAATTTGAATACAAATGGCAATGGGCATACAGAGAAAAATTCAAAGAAGCTGGCATTTGTGCGCTTTTAGGAAGTGGATTTGATCCAGGCGTAACAGGGGTTTTCTCTGCATATGCACTAAAGCATTATTTTGATGAAATCAACTATATTGATATACTCGACTGCAATGGCGGTGACCATGGCTACCCATTCGCAACAAACTTTAACCCCGAGATTAATCTAAGGGAAGTATCGGCAAACGGCAGATACTGGGAAGATGGCAAATGGATAGAAACAAAACCGCTCGAAATCAAAAGAGAGTATGATTTTAAAGAAGTTGGCATGAAGGATATGTACCTACTATATCATGAAGAGCTTGAAAGCCTTGTGGAAAACATGCCAGGGCTTAAGAGAATTAGATTTTTCATGACATTTGGTCAAAGCTATATCACTCATATGAAATGCCTTGAAAATGTGGGTATGCTTGGCATAGAGCCTATAAACTTCGGTGGCACCCAGATAGTGCCAATTCAGTTCTTAAAAGAGCTACTGCCCGACCCTGCTTCGCTCGGCCCTCGCACAGTGGGCAAAACACATATTGCCTGCATGTTCAGAGGTAAAAAAGACGGTGTTGAGAAAAACTACTATGTCTACAATGTATGCGACCATCAAGAGTGCTATAAAGAAGTGGAGTCACAGGCAATTTCCTACACAACGGGCGTGCCTGCAATGATTGGTGCAATGATGGTTATGAATGGCACTTGGAATAAGCCGGGTGTATGGAACATCGAAGAATTTGATCCAGACCCATTCATGGAAGCACTCAATAAATGGGGCCTTCCATGGCATGAAGACTTCAACCCAACTTTGGTGGACTAATGAACAAAGAGCTATATAATATTAAAACCCCTGCCTATGTGGTGGACGAGGGCAAAATAATAAAGAATTTAGAGATGCTCGCCGAGGTAGCAGAAAAATCGGGGGCAAAGATACTGCTTGCGCAGAAAGCGTTTTCGATGTTCAGTATTTATCCGCTCATAGGAAAATATCTCTCGGGCACTACTGCAAGCGGACTCTATGAAGCAAAGCTTGGCTTTGAGGAAATGGGCAAGGAAAACCATGTTTTCAGCGGTGCATATAACGAAGAGGAAATGGACGAAATTCTCTCGATTTGCGACCATGTGATATTTAATTCCTTTAACGAGTGGAATAAATACAAGGCTAAAGCAAAGGCATCGGGAAAAAGCTGTGGCATTCGCATAAATCCCCTTTGCTCCACGCAGGGCGGTGGCATATACGACCCCTGCTCAGTCGGCTCAAGGCTTGGTGTAATCAGGGAAGAGTTTCGCCCCGACGAGCTTGATGGCATAGAGGGTTTGCACTTTCACACCCTATGCGAGCAAAACAGCGACGCACTGATAGAAACACTATCAGCGGTAAAGGAGCAGTTTGGTGAGTTCATCTGGGCGATGAAATGGATAAACTTTGGTGGTGGTCACCACATCACACGCCCCGATTACGACAGAGAAGCTCTGATAGACTGTGTAAAATCCTTTAAGGCGGAGTATGGTGTAGAGGTCTACCTCGAGCCAGGCGAAGCCATTGCCTACCACGCAGGATATATGGTAACAAAGGTGCTCGACATTGTAAAAAACGGCATGAATATAGGCATTTTAGATGCTTCTGCCGCCTGCCATATGCCCGATGTTATCGAAATGCCCTACCGCCCACCGCTATACCAGAGCGGTCAGCCGAATGAAAAGGCGTTTACCTATCGTTTCGGTGGTGCAACCTGCTTAGCAGGGGACATAATCGGTGACTACTCCTTCGACCATGAGCTAAATATAGGCGATAAACTCATTTTTGAGGACATGGCTATTTACTCAATGGTAAAAAACAATACATTTAACGGCATGGCACTCCCCTCGATAATGCTTTTAAAAGAGGATGGCAGTATAATTAATGTGAAAAGCTTTGGTTATAGCGATTTTAAGGAAAGACTTTCTTAGAAAATAATTTTAATGCCACTATGTGCCTATATATGACTACTTTAAAGAAACAAACTACCACTATCAAAAAACTGATAGTGGTAGTTTTAATTTTGGGGATTATGCTTATTTATGTTGTAAGAATCTTCTTACCATTTTAATGGGATTGTGTCTATGTATTGCCAAACTTTCTGGTATTCTTGTTCGTTTCTAATAATATGGTCGTAAAATAATTTTTGCCACATAGAAAAACCAATTTGTTTAGAAACAGAACCTTTGAATTGTTGAATTAGGCGAGATATTGTAGGGGCGACCTGCGGTCGTCCGTCTATCTCATTTTGCAAAATAATAATGATATGGATATGATTTGGCATTATTACATATTTATCTACAACCACTGTTTCATATATATCATGCAGTTTATTGATTTCCTTATCAATTATTATTCCGTAGTCAGATAAATGATTATCAAGGAGCGGACGACCACAGGTCTCCCCTACATTCCATAATAAATTTTCTCTATTTTTTACGCATATCGTTACAAAATACGCACCGTTTTGACTATAATCATAATCTTTTAATCTGATAGCTTTTCGTTTCGGCAACCCCATATAATCACCGCCTGTGTAAATACTAAAATATGTGTCAAAAAATTAATCTGCCGACTGACAACCGCAGGCCACCCCTACGGATTATATAAATAATCCATCTGCCCCGTCTCGGTGCAAGGACATATAGATTTAAATTGCCGTGGGCAAGGATGCCCACATGGCAAATTTATATTATATTCGTACCTCACATAATATAAATCCCCCCCATTAAAGCAAAACCCCTTACTCCACAATTAAATCAAATAAAAGCTCACGCATTTTAGCTTCGTCGCTATTTGCGTCGGCGAGTTTTTTAAGCTCTGCCACTCTTTCTATGAAGTCGGTCTTTGCAAGCTTGTCGCCTTTTAGTATGAATATCTTTTTATGGGAGGTATTGTCCACTGTTTCACTGTCGAGCACAATTTCTTCAAAGAGTTTCTCGCCCGGGCGAAGTCCCGAAATTTCAATTTTTATGTCCACATCGGGAGTTTTTCCCGAAAGTTTTATAAGGCTATTTGCAAGCTCATAAATTTTTACAGGCTCGCCCATATCCAGTACAAAGAGCTCTGAATTTTTGGCAAATGCTCCTGCCGATAGCACCAGCGACACCGCTTCTTTTATAGTCATAAAATACCTGACCATGTCTCGGTGGGTGACTGTCACAGGGCCGCCTTTCGCAATCTGCTTTTTAAATAGCGGTATAACAGAACCATTCGACTCCAGTACATTGCCAAAGCGCACCGCAACCATTTCCGTGCCCCTGCCACAATATGCTTTTACCATGAGTTCGCACACTCTCTTTGTAGCCCCCATGATATTTGTGGGGTGCACGGCTTTGTCGGTGGAGATTAAGATAAGTTTGTCCGATTTATGCCTAATTGCCGCTTCTATTATATTTTGTGTGCCTATTACATTGTTTTTTATCGCCTCGAATGGGTTTATCTCCATCATTGGCACATGCTTATGCGCCGCCGCATGGAATACTATGCTCGGCTTATGTAGTGAGAAGAGATAGTCAATTCTGTTTACATCCCTCACCGAAGCAAGGCATGTGATGTATTTGCCCTCAAATTTGTGTTTTAGCTCTTCATTTATCTCAAAAAGTCCATTTTCATGAATATCAAATATTATCAGTTTTTCACAGCCGTTTTCAAGCACCTGCCTGCATAGCTCCGATCCTATCGAACCCACACCGCCCGTAACCAAAACCACCTTACCCTCTATTAACTGACGATTTAGTGGGTTTTCCACCACAATCGGCTCTCTAAAGAGTAGGTCTTCGATTGAGACTTCTTTTATCTGAGTTGTTTCCCCCGACATGAATTTTTCGGCGTCAATAGCATGCCTAAACACCCTTGTGGGTATTCCTGCGTCGGCGGTTTTATCGAGTAGATAGAGCATCTCTTTTTTGCTTGCAGATGGAATGGCTATAATGATTTCATCTATCGCAAGCAGTTTAGCAATTTTAGGCGCATCTTCAATTTTGCCCTTTACGGGTATATTAGCAACTTTTTTACCCTGTTTGTCGTCATTATCATCAACAAAAACCACCGGGTACATATCATAGTTATCACTACCCATAATCTGTTTTGCAAGCATTACGCCCGTGTCCCCTGCGCCCACTATCATGATGCGTTTTGTTCTTCCGTATTTGGCATTAACAACAATTGCAAGCCATTTTTGCACCCTTGGTATTCCTCTTAATGCGGTGGAAAGCAAGAAAAACAGCACACCATATATCACCGTTATCGAGCCCGAAATTTGCGGAAAAACAAACACCTTACAGGCTAAAATAACAGTAGTCGTAAAGGCCGAAACTAATATCTGCCCCAAAAGCTCTGTAAATCCAAAATAGGATAGGATGTTGTTATAGTTCCCAACAAAAATACTGCTCACAGCTGTGGAGGCAATAGCAATCGGGATGAAGATGCTTAGCATTTCATAATGGTTTCGTGGTATATTAAATTCAAATCTCAGATAGGTGGCTAAGAGTGCACAAAGTACTATTATTCCCATCTCGAGCACTATAAAAGCGTATAGTTTAATTTTATTTTTCAAAGCGTAAATGCTCCTTATTTTGTGATTTTAGCAACTAATTCTATCACGAAAATGTCATAGTGTCAATTTTAAACGCCCTCTTTATCAACATTGCCCATCTTTCACCCATAAAATCCCAGTATTTTGCCCATATAACTACTTTTTAAGCGCTTGAGGTAGTCTTTAATATTCGCTTTTTCTGCACATCTATTATTTGCTTGAATTTAATCCTACGATATACTATAATTAGTGTGGAATGAAAAAAGTTTTAGGTGGAGGAAAAACATGATTTGTGAAATTATTTCGATAGGTGAGGAGCTTCTCACAGGCTATACTGTTAATACAAACACAGCATATATTTCAAAAAAGCTGAGGGAAATCGGAATTGAAGTGCTTCATCAGTCGGTGGTGGGAGATCATCCTGCAAGGCTCTCCGAGCAACTAAAAGTTGCGCTTTCACGTGCCGATATTATTGTGACTACTGGTGGCATGGGCCCAACATATGACGATTTAAGCAAGGAAACTGTTTGCGAGGTAATAGGCAAGGAGCTTGTGGAAAATACTGAAATTAGAAATCTGATAGAAAGCTTTTACACAAAGCTCGACCGTGAAATGCCTCCAAGCAATTTAAAGCAGGCTATGATACCTAAGGACGCTGTTATAATACCTAATAAGAAAGGTACTGCACCGGGGCTGATACTCACTACTGACGACGGCAAAAAAATTATAATGTTCCCCGGCCCGCCAAGGGAAGTAAATCCGATGATGGATGACTTTGTGGGCGACTAT
Source organism: uncultured Oscillospiraceae bacterium (assembly GCA_964370185.1). Taxonomy (GTDB): domain Bacteria; phylum Bacillota; class Clostridia; order Oscillospirales; family Ruminococcaceae; genus CAYJEQ01. The sequence goes on along the minus strand of CAYJIJ010000003.1, from coordinate 56,099 downwards.
CTTCTAAAGCTCACAAATAAATTCAGCGCTTGCAGGAATTTAAATATTTTTGGCTATGGTGAATCGGATATATTTGAGCATATAAAAGATTATGCGGTGGACAGCATCAATCCCTCGGTGGCTACATATGTGGGTGATTTCGAGGTGATTGTAAGGATTATTGCCTTTGCTGAAAATGAAAGTGAAGCGATAAAATTAGCGGACGAAGCAGAAGCTAAACTGCGCACAATGCTACCTGCTGATAGCATATACGGCGTGGACTCCGACGGTATCGAATACGCACTTGTGGAGGCACTCACTGATAAAAATATGAAGATTGCAGTAGCCGAGAGCTGTACCGGTGGGCTTATCTCCAAGCGCATTACCGATGTGGCAGGGGCATCCCATGTTTTTGACTGTGGCATATGCAGTTATGGCAATAATATAAAAGAGAAGCTGCTCGGAGTGGGCGACATTGATAAACACGGCGCTGTATCCACTCAAACTGCGAAGGCTATGGCTGAGGGAGTACTTTCACTCTCTTGTGCCGACATTGCAATTGGCATAACAGGCATAGCAGGCCCAGGCGGTGGCAGTGAGGAAAAGCCTGTGGGACTTGTATATATCGCTATTGCAACTGCACAAAAGACAGAAGTTCATGAAATGAAAATGCCAGGTATTAATCCGAGCAGAAAAAATGTGCGAAAAAGAGCTTCTTCAAATGCAATGAATTTAGCGCTAAGACTTGTTAGAAAAATGAAATAATCACCTATTTGGTGGCACCTGTAATGGCACGCTGTGGAGAGCTTATCCACCGTGCCATTTTGTTTTGCTATCATAATATCTTTTCACACAGATTTTACAGAGGCGATTTTTGATAAATCCGCAAGGAAAAGCAAAGAGATTTAAAACTAAATGTGTAATGCAAATCATTTAAATCACAGTAAAAGAGTGTACAACCTTATAAATTTGTGCTACAATATCACTATAAAATATTTTTTATTTGCACTGAATATATGTAATTTCATAATAAACGACATATGGATTTAAATAACCTATGGCAAATATAACCTCCCATCACATTATTTGTGGGTAAAAACTGCGCAATCCTTAGTTTTTGAGCAATTGCCATTAGTCCTATGTTTTGCTCTACGAGTAAAATACAAATCAAACTGATTTTAATTATATTTATTCCAAATACTAAAAAAAGGATTGGATTTTATGGAGAAACTAATTAATATTGAACGCATGGAACATGCACTTTCACTCTTTGGTAGCTTTGATAAAAACACCAAGCTAATAGAGGAGCATTACAATGTGACGATAGTATTTAGGGGCACTGATATCAAGATATCGGGCGATGCCGAGCAGGTTTATCGTGCAGGTGCGGTGGTGGATAATCTTATCACTGCTACAAACAGCGGTGAAGCTATAACCGAGCAGACCGTCCTCTATATGATTTCTTTAGTGGATGAGGGCAATGAAGAAAAAGCAGAGAACCTTTATTCCGATGTTATCTGTGTTACCGCTAAAGGCAAGCCTTTAAAGGCTAAGACTTTCGGGCAGAAAAAATATGTGGACTGCATAACTAAAAACACTATTTCGCTCGGCATAGGCCCTGCTGGTACGGGTAAAACCTATCTTGCGGTGGCTATGGCGGTAAAGGCATTTAGGGCGCATGAAATAAACCGCATTATTTTAACTCGTCCTGCCGTTGAAGCAGGGGAAAAACTCGGGTTTTTGCCGGGGGATTTGCAAAATAAGGTAGACCCATATTTAAGGCCGCTCTACGATGCGCTTTTTGATATGCTCGGTGCGGAAAACTATCAAAAATACCTTGAGCGTGGCAATATTGAAGTTGCACCGCTTGCATATATGAGGGGGCGCACCCTTGATGATTCCTTCATAATCCTCGATGAAGCGCAAAATACAACACCTGAGCAGATGAAGATGTTTTTAACTCGTTTGGGCTTTAATTCAAAAGTGGTAATAACGGGTGATATAACACAGATAGACTTGCCTGACAAGAAAAAATCAGGCCTCAACGAAGCCGCAAAAGTGCTTAAAAACATAAATGATATAGGTATAATTCATTTGGGCGAAAAAGATGTGGTAAGGCATAGGCTTGTGCAGGATATAGTAAAGGCATATGATAAATATCATGAGTCGCTAAATAAAAGAAGGAATAATTATTAGAGGATTTATATGGGATATCCGATAGATTAAGTTGTTTAGAGTTATTAGAAAAGAGGTCGAATTTTAAAATGGGAAAATTAAAAGTCACAGTATCAAACAGACAAAATAAAGTGAAAATCCCCTCGGGTATGCGCCTATTGCTGAGGCGTTCTTGCCATGCGGTTTTAAATGATGAGGGCTTTAGTGACGATGCCGAGCTCAGCATAACATTTATGGATAATGCGGATATAAGGGATTTAAATCGTGAATATCGCAAAAAAGATAGTGCAACGGATGTCCTCTCCTTCCCACTTGGAGAAAATGGCGTATATGATAAAAATGAAGAAACAGGCGCTATGCTCCTCGGAGATATAGTAATATCAGTGGAAAAAGCGGTTGAGCAGGCGCAGATGTACGGCCATGATTTAAACAGAGAAATGGCTTTCCTCTGTGTGCACTCGGTGCTCCATCTGCTTGGCTACGACCATGAACTAAGCCCTGTTGAGTCCTCGAAAATGAGGGAAAAGGAAGAGCGCACACTTCAAAGGCTGGGGCTTTCAAGAGAAACTGTTTATTCCCAGCTTGAGGACGATAACTAAAAACACCTTCGACTACGGTGAGCCCCTTAAAACGAACACGCTTAACAGAAATTTCGATTTAGAAAGCTCACCCTACACACGGCATGAAAATGGAGTATAATATGAATAAAACAAAGATGTCCACCACCACTGCATTTGTGGCTATAATAGGGAAGCCGAATGTCGGCAAATCTTCTCTGCTCAATAAGCTCATAGGTGAAAAAGTGGCAATAGTTTCCTCAAAACCCCAAACCACACGCACCCAAATCAGAGGGGTTTTAACAGAAGGCGATTTACAGATAGTATTTATCGACACACCTGGAATACACAGCCCTAAAAATAAGCTTGGCCAGTATATGATGGGGCAGGTAAAGGAGTCCTTTGCCGATGTGGATTGCGCTGTTTTGGTGGTGGATGCCACCCATAAGATAAGCGACACCGAAAAAGGACTCATCGAAAATCTCACCAAGCGTGAGCTTCCAACAATTTTAGCGCTAAATAAGATTGACCTCATCCCCGATAAATCGAAGCTTATGGAGGTTATCACCACATACACCGCATTGATGAATTTTGCGGCAATAGTCCCCATATCCGCACTAAATGGCAGTGGTACGGCTGGGCTTATGGAGGAAGTGGGCAAATTTGCAGTTTCCTCCCCTCATTTCTTCCCCGAGGATTCACTCACCGATCAACCTGAGAGAATTATTATGTCCGAGATTATTAGGGAAAAAATACTCCGCTCGCTACATGATGAGATACCCCACGGCACGGCGGTGGTGATAGACAAAATGAAAGAGCGTGAAAACTCCCCCATCATGGATATTGACGCCACCATACTCTGCGAGCGTGACAGCCACAAGGGGATGATTATTGGCAAACAGGGCGTAATGCTAAAGCGCATCGGCACACATGCACGCCAAGACATGGAGGCATTTTTAGGCATAAAGGTAAATTTAAAATGCTGGGTAAAAGTTAAAGAAGACTGGCGAAATAGGGCAGGAATTATTCGCACATTCGGATATGAATAAAAAGCTCTCCCCTATATTCCCTTCCCCCACTCCGTGGAGAAACTGAGGGAAAATAGCTGAATTTTATAAAGCAAAGTTTTTTTAAAAACCATTACACCAAATTTATCTTTTCACCACCGCAAGGTGGTGGAAAGATAATAAAAAACCATTTCATATCAAAAGCGAAATTTTTCGGTATTTTTTAACATTTTTATATAGTTAATTCTATAAGCAAAGTTTTTTTAAAAACCATTACACCAAATTCATCTTTTCGCCACCGCAAGGTGGTGGAAAGATAATAAAAAATCATTTCATAGCAAAGCGAAATTTTTCGGTATTTTTTAACATTTTTATATATCCGAATTTCCTGTAATAGCAAAGCTTTTTTTGCAGAGAATATAATTACACAAATTAATTTGTGTAATTATATCTTGGGAGGTAGGCGGATGAATACCGACAAACACTGGGAATTATTTGAGAAAAGCGGCAAAATAGAGGATTATCTCTGCTATGTTGATAATCTGAGGGTTGCTGTAAACAACAGCGGAGATAGAGAAAATGCAAATTACGACGGATGCAGTGATAATAAAGACAAAGCCTTTTAAAGGTGATAGAATTATCCATCTTTTAACCCCCGACATGGGTGTGATTTCCGCATATGCCAGAGGAGCTATAAACCCACGCGGGAAACTCTCGGGAGCTACCGAGCTCATCTGCTATTCGAGGTTTGTCCTTGAGAAAAAAAGGGATTCACTCATAGTGGTTAGTGCTGATTATCATCGTCTTTTTTTCGGAATTAGGCAGGATATAGAAAAACTCTCCCTCGCTACCTACCTCTGTGAGCTTGCAGGGATTTTTTGTAGGGAGGGAGAGCAAACCGAGCAACAGCAAAAACTGCTTTTAAACAGTCTACATATACTTGAAGAGAGTATGCGCCCAATATCTTTTATTAAGGCAGTATTTGAACTAAGACTTCTCACTTTAAGCGGCTTTATGCCCGATCTCGTGGGTTGCGCTAATTGTGGTAAGCATGAGAGTGAATATTTCAGCCTTTTTTTAGAGGATGGAATTATGCTGTGCTCCGACTGTGTGAAATCGGGAAGCCGCAGGGCGGATATAAAGCTTAGCTATTCCGTGGTAAATGCGATGCGGCATATTATTTACTCCACACAGCCAAGCCTTTTTTCTTTTACACTCGGCGGACACTCGCTTGATTTGCTCGCTAAAGCCACAGAGCAGTATTTGCTCAGCCAGATAGAATTCACACCCAATAGTTTGGGGTTTTTAAAGGATATTTTAACTTAAGGATAACCCATATAATCCAAAAGCATTTTATTTGGTTAGGGTGACTCCCCTAAAACGAACACGCTCGTAATGTGTAAATTTAGCTAATCACTGTGCATATCGCACCACATAGCTTCTGCACACAATTAAAGAATACGTACATCTAAAAAAATTTACACATGGAGAGTTCGCAGAATTTTTTATACCGCCAAAAGCACCATAGCAAGGAAGACCGCCGCAGTAATGCTCTCGCCTTACAAGGTGGGATGACATAGGTATGGGGCTTTTGGGTAAATAAAAAACGGTTCGTTTTTGGGAAGTTACCATAGGGAAGCCACCCTATGGATTATCGCTGTATAATCTGTGTGACGATAGCCTTTGAACGACATCTATGGAGAGTGACATCATGAAGCGTCCCCTTTTCTTTATGGGGAGTGGATATATTATCACTTCCCTGCTAATGCCTTTTTATTTTAATATTAGAGTGGTACTGACCGTTTCCATGCTGATTTTATCGGTGGGAGCGGTTTTGCTTTTTGTCAATACCGATAAAATCGTAAAAAATATAAAATATGTAGGAGTTTTTCTGATTGGTGTTTCTTTTGCGCTAATAAGTCTTTCATTGCATCTAAATAATGAGCTCATCCCTTTAGCAAAGATGGGCGGCAAGATAGTTCAGATACATGCTACTGCTACCGAAATTGAGGATTACTATGGAGGTCACCTAATAAATGCAAGGGCAACTGCGTTAAATGTACAGGGAATTCCCGAAAATTTCACCATCAGCTTTACCACATATGGGAAGCTTGATATTGATGAAGGGGAAAGTTTTCACACCTCCGTGCTCACCGATATGCCAACATATAAAATGCTCGGCGAGCAGATTTCGGACGATATTCACCTAAGGGGAAGCGCAGTAGTAAATATCACTCCATCCGAAGAAGCCGCCTTCCCCCTTACTCAGCTATCGGTAGGCTTTAGAAATTACATAACTGAAAATATACTGCACAGTGTTAATTCTGACTATTCAGGGCTTGCAGTAGCAATTGCGACAGGCGATGAAAGATATATGGACTATGAGCTCACGCAGAGCATGAATATTGCAGGCACTTCGCATCTTACAAGTGTGTCCGGACTGCATATGTCGGTGGTCAGTTTTAGCTTTTTAGGATTTTTGTGTTATATGGGAATACCTATTCGCATGTCTTCGCTGCTGACCCTCCCCGTCCCCATTCTCTTTGCCTGCATTTGTGGCTTCTCCCCCTCGGTGACACGCTCAGTGATAATGATTTTGCTTTCACTCATCGCAAATATCATATTCAGAGAAGCCGACACTCTCACATCACTGGCAGTAGCAGGGATTATAAGTTTGCTACTTAACCCTTTGATAGTCCACGATGTTGGTTTTATACTCTCTTATTCGGCATCTCTTGGGCTATGTCTTATCACTCCGTTTTTAAAGATTCGTTTTGCTATAAAATCTAAAAATAGATTTTTAAATGTTCTGCATGGTTTAGCGCTACAATCGGTGGCGGCATGGCTATCTCTAATTGTGCTTACTCCACTCTATTTCGGATATTTTTCACTCATTTCTCCATTTGCAAATATACTTTGTGGTCTCCTCGCTCAGCTCTCCCTTATTTCTTCTCTTATCACGGGAGTTTTAGGCGGTCTGTTTGGCTTTACTGGTGAACTATTTGGATTTTTATCGGGAGCTTTATTGATGATGATTGCTGAAATTTCGGTGTTTGTAAGTAAAATTCCCTATTCAGTAATATATGTGGACACCCCAACATTACTGCTGACATTCATCCTCGCCTCAGTGATAATCTATTTAGCCATATATCTTCAGGCCTCCTCCCATGAGATGTGTTTATCACTTTTATGCTCAGCAGTTTTAGTTTTTATCGGACATGCCACCCTGTACAGTCAGTTTTACAACGGATTTGGCATAAAAATGGGTGATGGATATTTTGTGCTCAATCATCGAGGTGCCGAGATAGCGATTGTGGAGGATTATTCTTCGTATAGGCATGCCGATGTAATGGCTGATACGGTAATATCCACGGGGCAAATATCGGGTGCATTTGCCGATTATCTCACCGAAACCACTCCTAAAAACCTCGTATATTCCGATGAAAGCACCTCCACATTCTTGCAAAACAGTCTTGTAGAGAGCAAAACACTACTTGCCACCGAGTGTAAAATTAATTTAAGTGACGACTTTAGCGTTGAGCTTACTTCGTCGGGTGATATAAAAATTGTAAATAATGATGTTTCGCTATTAAAAAAGTCGGGGAATTATGGTATAATTGTTTCTAATGACGCCGATAGCCTGTATAACTGCATTATTGACGAGGATAATAATTTAATTAAGCATGATAACAGCTTTAAAATCAGCTCTTATCACGATGAATATGAATATAATTACTACATATATGAATAATTTATATGGCTAAAGCCTAAAAACTAAGGACTTCGGAGGCAACTGTATGGCAAAACTCGATATCGCCAAACTCAAAGAAACTTTAAAGCAGGAGGATTTCTCCCGCCTCTTTTTAATATATGGAAACGAGCATTACTTAATAAATCATGCGGTTAACATGATAAAGGAATTTACCGCCAAAAATGACGGCGATTTTTTACAGCTCGACGGCAGTAAGACCACTGGGGAAGCTTTTACAAATAGCATAGAATCAGTGCCGATGTTTGGTGGATTTAGGGCGGTGATGCTAAACACTCCCCCCATCCCACAGGGCGATAATGCAGGCGAGCTCATAGAAGAAGTAATAAAAGCGGCGGAAGACATGCCACCGCACACTTTATTTTTGCTTGTGATAAAGGATAATAGCTTTTCCCCCTTAAAGAATAAAGCCTGCAAACTGATAAATGCTGCTTTTGAGAAAAATGGCAATATTTTAAAATTCGAAAAACAACAACCATCCGACTTAACTGCATTTATCACTCGCACCCTTAAAAAAAGTGGTAAGAATATCGAGAAAAATGTGGCAAGTGAATTAATTCGTCACTGTGGCACGGATATGTCCATACTAAATAATGAGCTCTCAAAACTATCTGCCATCTGTAGCGATAATATTACAAATGAAGATATCCACCGCTACACCGTGGAAACAGTGGAAGCGAGGGTGTTTGACCTAACAAATGCAATAAACGCCAAAAATCCCTCTCAGGCTATGCGGATACTCTCCGACCTTCTCTATCTAAAAGAACCGCCCACCATGATTATGGCAGTCCTTTCAAACAGCTTTTGCGATTTATACAGGGCTAAGGTAGCGCAGGCGAACAATGTGCCTCTATCCACTGCGAGTGAGGATTTTGGATTTACTTCTAAAAACAATTTCAGGCTAAAAAACGCCTATAATCAATCGGCAAAGCATACAGCGTCTAAGCTATATGAGGCACTCGCACTGCTTACAGATGCCGATTTATCACTCAAAAGCTCTAAGGTGAATGACAGAATTATTTTAGAAAAAACAGTAATCAGCCTCATCTCACTACTGCATGACTCAAAGAAATAAAAGACTTAAAGCTCTTTTCTCTACAATTTTTTATAGTAGTGGAGAGGTAGATACAGTGTGCAGAAAAGTTTTCTAACAGGGTGTAGTCGTCACAAAACATTGGACTTCTAAACCCTTAGAAAGGACTCCCCATATATGATAAAATTAACCGAAACCGTGGTTGTAGAGGGCAGGTACGACAAATCAAAACTGAGCTCTATAATCGATGCGAATATAATAGAACTCGGTGGATATAGGATATTTAAGGACAAAGAAATGCTTGCCTTGCTCAGGCGCCTTGCCAAAGAAAATGGGCTTATTATCTTCACTGATTCCGACATGGCTGGATTTAAAATTCGAAACTATCTTAAAGGCGCTATAAAAGAGGGCAAAATAACCCATGTCTACATCCCGGATATCCCAGGGAAAGAGCACCGAAAAGCCTCCCCCTCCGCTGAGGGCACTTTAGGTGTTGAGGGAGTACCTAAAGAAGTGATAATGGACGCTCTTGCCGCTTCAGGTGTAATTTCCTGCACCACTTCTGCGCCTACAAGGCTCATCACAAAACAGGACTTTATCACCGATGGCATATCGGGCGCTGATAACAGTAGCGATATTCGCCGTGCACTCCTTGAAAAGCTCTCCCTACCAAAACGCCTTTCAAGCAACTCTTTAGTAAGCGTGCTAAATTCACTTATGAGTTATGAAGAATACAGTAAGATTTTAGAAAAAGTTAAGGATGAATTAGGGCGTTAAAAATTAGGCTTTAATTGTGCGAATATTTATAGTTCTCTTTTTTCGGGTGGGTAAACTGCAAATGTAGTAATGAGAGCAGAATGCTTTCACTCAGCTATAATTTTGACTAAGATTTAATAAAACAAATTTAGATTACAGGTGGCAACACCATAATTTTTTCGAAATATTTTATAATAGGAGGTGCCTGCTTTGGAGTTTTTTAGTTTAACCTTTATATTTTTCTTTTTGCCACTCTCAATGGCTTTTTACTATTTCTCACCCAATAAATATAAATATGTTTCACTCTTGATAATTTCCCTTGCATTCTACCTCACTCTTTCCGAGGCAAATATATACATCCTTCTTACAATGACATTTACCGACTATATTTTTGGCTTACTTATAGGCAGGCTTTCAAAACGCAAAATAAAAAAACTTGCATTGTTCTTTACAGTTATTAATGTGATAAAAAATCTTGCAATATTTAGCTATTTCAGTGTTATTCTAACCGAAAGTGGCATTACTGTTGCAGGTGTAATGGTAGTTGCGCTGTGCGGTATAAGCTACACGGTGGACATATATAAAAAAGAGCTCGAAGCTGAGAAAAATCTCCTTTTATATGCAGTTTACAGCCTGTTTTTCGGCAAGATATTTTGTGGGCCATTTGTGAGGTTGGGGGAAATTCGCTATCCTATTAAAGAAGTTCATCCCTCGCTTACCTCAATAAGCAAAGGTGCTGTAATGCTCATTTCCGCAGTTGCCAAGAAAGTAATACTCGCAGACAGTGTGCACCGTCTCTACACCGATTTAGCCCAAATTAGCCACTCAAATTTTTCGGTTCTCGGCATTTGGCTTTTGGTGATAAGCTTTACATTTTCTCTTTATTTTACACTCTCCGCCTATTTCGATATGGCGCAAGCAATTGCATATCTGTTTTCATTTAAGCTACCTATGAGTTTTTACTATCCATTCATGTCCCGCAGTGTGGATGAGTTTTTTGCCAGATTTAATATCACGATAAACCAATTTGTGCGAAAATATGTCTATATGCAACTCGGTGAAAAAAGCGGTGGTTTCCTATCCGCTTCACTCAATATAATTTTGGTGAGTATGCTCATTTCTCTCTGGTATGGAATTACTCCAAACTATCTATTATGGGGAATTTACCTTGCATTATTTATTATAGGGGAGCAGTATCTCTATCCATTTATAGTTAAAAACACACCCGATTTCATAAGCAGAATGATGACATTCTGTGTAACAATATTCTCATTTGTATTCATCACTGCCTCAAGCATACCAGAAGCTACATTTTATATACGCTCAATGTTTAATCTATCGGACCTACCAGCAACCGATAATATAACCCTTTATCTTCTCAGTGCAAATATGGGCACACTTATTTTATGTGTAGTTCTTTGCAGTAGTATTTATAGTGTGACCGCCAAATTTATGGAAAAACATTATCCTGCTACTTGGCAGATAATAAGCTCTTTACAATCGCTTCTGCTCTTATTTTTATCGGTTGTTTTTATGGTGTAAATTCATTTGTGAAGATTGTATTGGCTTAAGGCTTATAACAAGATTTGGAGGAAGTTCATTATGATAAAGGCCCTTTTGCTTTTTATAGTGCCCTATGCTGTATTTACGCTATTATATTCAGGATTAGGAATAAGTAATGACTTGAGTACTCCTTTAGGAGCAATTACAACTTTAATATTTTATTTTCTTATTGCCAAACTCTACTCTATTTATGATGAGAAAAAGAAGCAAGAAGCAGAAGAAGAGAGTGAGAGTGATTAAACACTCTACAATTTAGACAGAAAGGAGGGATGTAGTCATGAAACCCAAAAGGCTCACGGCAGTTTTTATAATTGCGGCGATTTTAATAACCACGACCACAATTTCTTTTCGAGCGGCGCTGAGTTATCCAAGCCTGCCCATACAGCCCGACACTTCGGATAAGCAAAGCTTTTTCACTTCTCTGGAGACGCTCATAACAGAGCTATTCCCCTTTAATTCCGAACTTAGAAGTGGACTTATCAAGGTGCGATTTGAGAGCGGTTATGAGGAGCAGAATGGCATATTTATCACCGAGGATTACTTGCTTGAGAATATCCCTCCAGCGGACGAAAGTGTAACTTTTTTAAACACCGAGGGCATAAAGAATTTCACCTCCACATACCGAGTGCCGACATATATGATGCTTGTCCCCACCTCCTGCGGTATAAATCAACACATGCTCGGAAGTTATTCAAGCACGCTTTTATTTAATCAAAAGAAATATATAGAAGATGTCTACCGTGATTTAGAGGGAATTGTTTCCACTGTTGATGTATATCCCACACTTTTTGCAAGCCATGATTTACCACTTTATTATAAAACACAGTCCGACCTCACCTCAACAGGCTCTTACTATCTATACCGTGAGCTTGCAAGCAGATTAAATCTCACACCCCATTCCTTCGAGCGGTATGATACTGAGCATAATACATTCTCATTTTACGGTGATGTATATGATAAATCCCCCTACAAAGATGTGGGGCAGGACAGCATCAGCCTGTATCATTTTAACCGCTACGATAGGGAGTATTTGGTGGAGCGTCTTGACGAAGATGGAATATCACTTCATCATGAATTGTTCTTTAAAGACGCCGCTGAGCTTGGAAGCCCGATGGATGTCTTTTTAGGTGGTGAAGCCACCATGATTGATATAACTGTTTTTTCGCCATACGACACCGAGCTTTTGGTATTTGGCGATACCCACACCCTGACATACCTCCCCTTTTTAGCACCGCATTATGGAAGAATTACCTTTGTGGATGCTGAGAAAGTAACCAAAGAGCTTCTCTCAGAGCTTGATATTATCGGGTATGAGCAGATATTATTTGCTTATTCGGTGGATAGTTATATGCAGGGAGAGGTTGTTTGGGGGTAGGGGTTTTAATTATTTAGGGGCATGCATCTGCTGTCAGCTGGTGCATGTCCCTTAGTTTATTTATCTTTATTAAGTTTTTCTTGCATTTTATATCAAGTTATTATCAATTAATGTGAATAATTATTTTTGATAAGCTTATACGCAGATATAATATCAGCCTTGTAGATGAGTGTTAATGTAAGCGCAGTTAAGAATAAGCATATAAACTTGAATATACCATATATATTCAAGTTTATGAGTGTACAAATAATTATAACTATGGCGACTAAAAAGATATGGTTATAGTTTTCAAGAGTTTTAAATAATCTCTGCCCTAATATACTCTGTGCCATCATTAAAACAAATGCATTTATAGCAGTAACGACAGTAACATATATAATATCAATATTAGGTACAAAGTAAAGCACTGATAGTAATAAGGCATTTATAGTCAGTGCAATTACACTACTGATAACTCTTTTGTTGTTGTTTTTCATTATAGTAAATCCCATATATGTCGTTTCTGTGATTGTATAAAATATTGGAGATGACAGCAAAAGGGTAAATAGTTTAGACGCCTCTCTATATTTTTCCCCTAACAATAACAAAAATATCGGTTGTATCATTGTTATTCCCACTATCAGTAATGATAATATATAGGAAACTACTTTATGTATAAGCCAAAAGTTGTGGTCTTCCCTCTTATAATTTTTTAAAATATAAGGGCCGATTAATAAATTAATCGTCACTTGCACAACTGAAACAGTTCCAGCAATTGCAACAGCGGATGTATAAATCCCAAGTTGCTCATAGCTCAATTTAAAAGCAATGAAAAGATTTATAATGTAGTTATTAAGCGATGTTATCATATTATTAGGAGCTATCGGAAGTGCAAAATGAAATATAGGTCTAAAGCTGTCTTTCGAAAACTCTTTCATTCCATTAAAATTCATTTTTTTAAGATTCATTATTATTAACAGAAGAGTCACTAAGGAATTTTGAATTATGCGAATGACAATATAGTATTCCACTATCGGATTTATTATTCCGGTAACTATTAATGCTGTCCTTGAAAGCAGTACTGCCAAAAGACTTTGAACCATATATGCTATTGGTTTTTCTTCCAACCTAAAAATAAGTGTAAGATATCTGTTTATAGCTGAAAATGTTACTGTTAGAACAAGTGATATATATACAGCTTTATTATTTGTGCCAATTAATAGAAAGGATATTTGACCAGCAAATGGGTATAAAATTACCGATGAAATTAATATTACTAAAACAGATATCGATATGCAAAATGTAAATAACAGCTTTTTATTTTTTTGATTGCTCTGTTCATAGTAAAATCTAAAAAACGCTTGGTCCACTCCTAAAAGAACGAATAATAATATTGTCTGCGCACTCGATATAATAAGATTAATCTTACCCATTTCTTCTGGGAAAATTAGTCTTGTTGCAATTGGAACTGCTATAAATGATATGAGATAGTTTATTATCGGCACCATTGAATATCCAAATAAACTTTTAAATATCTTGTTATATTCTTTTTTAATATTTACTCACCGCTTTTGTTTAGTTTTTTATACATATTTTCTATTAACTACAGATACACCTATTTATATATGTTGCTTAATATTCCCTTATCACTTAGTTGTACTACTAGTGCAAAAAACAACCACATAGGCAACAAATCTTGAGCATCAGAAGATGCCGTTGATAGGCATATATATGTTGTAAATACTGCAATAGTACCTATTATTAATGTGTATTTTGCTTGCTTTTTCCTCTCGCTTTTAGTGATAGCATTATATGCATTTTGTAGAACAAGCATAAAAACTACTAATGCTGGAAAAAGAATAAATACACCCATGTCGGCTAATATTCTAATTGGAAAACAGTGCAAACTGATAGCTTCTCTGTCAGCCCATGCTTCTATTACCCCTGCATCAGCCGCCATTATTTCAGTATTGCCAAGACCTGCTCCTAAAAAATTACTACTAATTATTGTATCTACACCGTATTTTATCAGAGTAAGCCTTACGCCACCCGTAGCATCTTCATCAAACTGTTGAGATAGTGTCACCTCTTCGCCATATACTTTTGGTGTTTCCTTTACTTCGTACTCATGATTTTCATCAAACATTGATATTATGAGATTGATATTATTTTCAATTCCAATGAGATATTTTTGCGCTGTTGGCATAAGATGTGTAAAAGCAAATAGCAGTAGTATTGTAATTGCTATCATTAAAAATTCCCTATTAATAACTATGGCATATATTAAAATCAGTGATAGCTGTATCAGCATAGCATATTTTGTTAGTGTGGATAATCCACATGAAGCTAAGTAAAACATTAGTGAATTGATAGTAATGATAATTATATTTGATTTATTTTGCTCCACTTTGGTTAGCCTATCGCTGTAATATATTAGTATCCATGTTATTATAATAGTAATCATTGCGGTGGCTGAGTTAAAGTCATTTGTGTTTCCAAAACTTACTACCGGCTGCTGTAAAAGTAATATCCTAAAAAAACTATATCTACTCATCCCATCATAAAGGTTATTTACGATGCCACCAAAAATTGTTTCATAAACTCCTAATAATTGAAGAGTAATAAGTGATACTGTTATAATTTTTATATTAAGCTTAAAATTCTGTGGTATAAAGTATATTGCTAAAAAACAAAATAATATATCAAAAAATAAATTCATTACTCTTGAAAGAGTGAATGAAAAATTTAGTGCAATAAACACTGAGTAAATAGAATAACAAATCATACATACAAATAAAATATATACTGATTTAATTAATTTGGACTTATCTCTCACAAAACTAAATTTGTTAAAGATAGCTTTAGCAAAAAACAAAGCAGATGTTGTCAGTAGTGCAATTCGAAATAAATAAAATGTCCCCAAATTCCCTATCGTCACTGGGAAAATCAGTATTCCGAAAAAAGATGAAACTAATGTTATTAGCCACAAGATCTCTGTGGCTTTATCATATTTGCTACTAAATATTTTACCCATTTTCCAAAGCCTCTCCATACACTTCCATTATCTGTTTCGAAACAATATCAGCGCAATATTTATTTATACATTCTTGCGAAATTTCATTTGGCGAGTAATTTTCATAATTATCATAAATATATTTCATAGCTTTTAGCACATTGTCTTCCGTATAGCTCTCCACTGCAATTCCATTGCCACTATTTACAATTCCATTTTCAGCCGCATTACTTGTTGTAATCACGGGCAATCCGCATGCCATTGCTTCTATGTATACAACTCCGAATGTTTCATACTTTGATGGCAAGACAAAACAATGTGCACTATTATACATATTGGACAAAAGACTATTTTCTACTCTGCCTTTAAACTCTACCTTTTCAAAGACATTTAAATCTTTAGCTAATTGAGTCAACTTAGGCATTTCATTGCCATCACCTGCAATTATAATCCTTGCATTTGGCACGGCTTGTATAAATTTTGCAAATGCTTTTATTACTAAATCAACATTTTTGTGTGCCACTAAATTTGATACCGTTATAAAGGTAAATTCTTTATTTTTTTCAGTCGAAATGAGCTTAAAATTGCTTGAGAGAATATTTGGAATTATATCTACTTTACCATTATAAAACTCTGAGACTGCCTCTTTAAGAGCAGTGCTCACACAAATTACTCTATCCGAATTTTTGTAAACAACAAAAGCTTTTTTCTCGGTATAACTGTTTCGATTTATATTTAAAATATTAGTTCCATGCTCAGTGGTAATCAGTGGTATATTATTTTTTTTAGCTATCTGCATTACTGTATATGAATTTCCTGAAAAGTGCCCATGGATAATATCGGGCTTTCCCCATTTTTTTATCACTCGTTTGTAGGCAATCGCAGCCATTTTTTGGCTAACAAATTCGAGCATACCTTTTACTGGGCCACATGGAAATGCAGCGACATATATTGGTATACCATCTATTACATATTCATTTATGCCAAGCTTTCTCTTTCGTCTAATAGAGCGCATGTCAAGTGAGAGTATTGCGATATCTATTCCTCTTTTTTTAAGTTCAACAGCTTGATGGTGAACGAAGTAACTCATAGACACTTTTAATTTTTCTCTATCGTCAAGTAGCAAATCGCAAACTAAGAGAGTCTTCATCATTTTTCTCCTGATTTAATGATCTAATTTTTATCAAAAAACATCCCCAAAGTCAGTATACGATCTATTTGTGTGTCGGGAATGTCATCTATTTCTGTATTTTTATTTAAAATATCAATTCTTTTGCAGGTTAAAATTGCATTTTTTACCTCTTGGGAATTTTTCATACTATCAAAAGTAGCATCTTTTCTTGCGGTAACCACAGTTTTAAAAAATTTCCTCTGCACAAACAATTTGCACATAAAAACATAATTCTTTATTAATTCCGAAAATATGTAAAGTGAATTGTTTGAAGCTGTTGTATTTCTATCAGTTTTTACCTTTGCAATTATCGGCAATTGTTTTGATATTTCATTTCTTTGAAATCTTGCCATTTCTAATTTATATGGATTTTTCCCATACATCAGCGACACAATATCTCTCTCCATTAAAATTGATGATGTTTTTATGTATTTAGAAAGTGAATTAGATAAAGACATTATTCTCTTTTGCATTATAAAATAGGCTATGTCAAAGTAATTTCCTGTGTTAATTTCTTCACCATGCAATTCACTAAATGTTGATATTACATCCTTTTTGGCAGTTGCAAATTGGCTATTAATGCTATCGGAAAAAATATTGCTGAGGGATTTATACGGAAATATTTTAATATTATATAACTGCTCTAAATCTAATGATTTTTTGTAGTTTGGAAACTGTTGATTTATAAAGCTATTTTTATAAATCTCACCTGCTACACCACCAAATTCTAAATCAAAGCCCTTACTATTTAAAATTTTAGCTTTATTTAGTAATCTATTGACAGCAGAAATCCCTACTTGTCCATCGGATTCATGAAAGATGTTAGCAATGAATAGTTCATCGTTAGCTTCATCAGGTGTAATTATCAATGGTAAATTGCCAAGTGTTTTAGATATTTCTTTTGCAATTTTTACATCCACATGATTTTCATCACCAGAAATTACAAGATTTTCACATCCGCCTAATTTATAAATATTGGCAAGTATCATTCGGCTATCAACGCCACCTGTGATAATATTTATTTTTTTTAGATGTTTAGTGCTATTAAGTATAACATTTGCAATTTCTTCAATAGAATTGTATTTAACAGTAGTACCTAATGGGGTAAGATTTTTACTATGTTCATGTATCCCATTAGACGATAGTGTATAAAAGCAATTTGGATTTGTAGAATAGACATTTTCGCAAATTGTTTCGTAAGAATAAATATAACCAAAATTTAAAAATTGTGCAATGGATTTTAAATTAGGCTCCAGATTATTGACTTTAATCAAGCTGTCACTGAATATCCCTTTTAATTTGTCATAAAAAAACAACTGGCTATTTTGATTATCAGCGAAAAATATATATTCATCGCTATTTTTGCAATGCATGATTATGCGAAAGCTACCTAAAAACAAATCAAAATTATGAGAGTTTGTCTCAAAATCTATTGCAAACCTTCTAACACTTTCTTCGCCGGCAGTTAGTTCACGATAAATGACAAAATCATTATAATAAAGCCTATATTTTTCCGTTTCAATTTCTTTATATTTTATTTCAGTTATAAACATCAAAACATCCCTTCAAAATCAGTACTCTTAACATCCAAAAGTGGAAGCTTCACAGCCACACCCTCTTTAGAGGACTTATAAATAGCAAGCACATTCTCCACCGCTCTCTTGCCTGCATAAGCATCTATATATGGAGCTCTATCATCTTCTATCGCCTGTACAAAATCAGCCCAAACCGATACATGTCCATTCCCATATACATTTTCTGTTTCTTCCTCAAAGCCTGTAAAATTTTCACTGCTACCTGCAAATTCCCATATGTCTATATTGTTTGCAGATTTACCTCCGAGCTTTGCGGTGCCATTTTCGCCGAAAATATAAACGGTTTCTTCAAGGTTTTTCGGATATACATTTGTAGTGCCCTCAATGCTTGCGATACTGCCATTTTTAAATTTAACAATTGCAAGCCCCACATCTTCACATTCTAAATAGTCGTGGAGCACCTGCCTTGTAACGCCATATATCTCCTCAATTTCATCACCCATAATCCAGCGGATTAAATCAATTCCATGTATGCATTGATTCATAAGTGCGCCGCCATCCTCTGCCCATGTACCACGCCAAGGTGCTTGGGTGTAGTAGTCCTTGTTTCTATTCCAGCGAACATGCACAGTAGCGTGGGATATTCTGCCGAATTTGCCCTCATCCACCGCTTGTTTTAGCTTTTGCACCGATTTATTAAATCTGTTTTGATGGCAGGCGGACACTTTCACATTCTTTTCATCTGCAAGCTTTATTATTTTATCGCAGTCTTCTATGCTCATTGCCATCGGCTTTTCGATAATCACATGCACGCCATTTTCTATGCAAAAAAGTGCAATCTCCGCATGGCTTCCACTTTCAGTAGCTATCGAGACAAAGTCGATAGCTTCATTTTTTATCATTTCTTTGTAGTCGGTGTATCTTTTTATATTAGTGTCATTTAAGAGCGAATGTTTTGCAAGTAGGGTGTCAATGTTTTCAAGCTTTACATCGCAAAGTGCGGTAATATTTATGCCATTTTCTATGCATGCCCTTATATGGTTTGTGGAAATTCGTCCACAGCCGATTAATGCGTAGTTCATCTGCTTAGCTCCTCGTAAAGTTTTAAAAGTTTCTTCTCCTCTATGCCCCAGTTGAATTCCTCAAGCACTGCCCTTCTGCCGTTTTGTCCCATTTCTTTTGCTATTTCCGGGTTGTTTAGGAGATATGTAATTGCATTTGCAATTTCGTCGGTGTCTTCGGGGTTTACGAGTATTGCAAAATTGTATTTTTCGTTTATTTTTCTTGCATATGGGTAATCCGACATTATTACGGGTAGACCCATTGACATATATTCGTAGATTTTGGTTACAAAATTGTCTAAAATATTCTGTTGTCCTACTGTTAAAAGTGTTGACATGCCTATCATGGACTGCTTATATACATTTAGCACTTCTTTTCGGTCACAAAAGCCTCTAAAATCAACTGATTTAAACTCAGGCATTTTCACCATTTCATCTTCAAATGCTTTTGGCATAAAGTTACCACCTAAAATTGTCTTAGCATTTGCTTTTGCAGACGCTAATATCAAATGTTTTATGCCTCTTGTATATGTTAGTCCCCCTACATAGCAAACTGTATTTGCTATCTTTTGGTTATTTCCATCATAATTATCATAAAGCTCTTCTATAAGGGGCTGATTTCCGAGTATAATAGATTTTTTGCATTTATCTTCAAAAATATCTTTTCCATTAATCAGACAAGGGAAAATAACTGCATCAATTCGCTTTAATACGCTATTTTGACATACTCCAAATAAATTTGCCACTGAATTCCTTAATATTTTTGGTATGTAGTGCTTATGCTTTATTTGTGCTACATAATCTTCATGACTGTCGAATATAACTTTTTTGCCTTTATTTTTAAGTTTATGCACATATGGCAAAAGCTCTGGATCATGTATCTGATATATGTCACAATCCAGCTCTATCGCTTTTTCATATACTGATTTAGCCTGCTTCGTCATTCTTGCAAGTCTGCCACCGCCTACTTCGCCAACACCAACTACATTTACACCATTTTCGGTATAGCTCTCACCTTTAGCAACTAAATACACCTCGTACCCAGCTTTCGCAAGGCTAGTGCACTGCTTTTTTAATATACGAACATCTTGGCTTTTATGCACAGATGTCATATGGCACACTTTAATCATATATACTCTCCCCATTGTAGCTATCTTACCTCTACAACGCCATCTTTTTTAATATATTCATCCCCACATACACCGCATTTTGCGGTATTGTCAATAAACTCTATCTTGTTCCCACATTTGCAGACATACCCTTTAACCCTTGCAGGATTTCCCACCATGAGTGCGTAATCGGGCACATCTTTTGTAATTACTGCACCAGCACCAATAAGTGCATATTTTCCTATTGTATGACCACACACAATGGTGGCATTAGCCCCAACTGACGCACCCTCTTTTATAAGAGTGTCCCTAAATTCATCTTTTCTTTCGATGAATGCCCTCGGGTTTATCACATTTGTAAAGACACAGGAAGGGCCTAAAAATACTCCCTCTTCCAAAACAACCCCACCATATAGCGATACATTGTTTTGAATTTTAACTCCATTACCTATTACCACAGTCGGAGAAATGACTACATTCTGCCCGATATTGCAGTTTTTCCCTATTTTGCAGTCCTTCATGATATGGCTGAAATGCCATATCTTCGTACCGCTTCCTATTTCACAGCCCTCGTCAATATAACTGCTCTCATGCACAAAATAATCCATTATACAGCCTCCAAAACAGCCTTTATAATTTCATCCTGCTCGGCATCACTCAGATATGGATGAAATGGCAAGCTAAATGTCCTCTCGCAATATGATACTGAATTTTTAAAATCTTCCTCTAAATACATGTTTCCCTCAAACACTTTAAGCAGATGCTGTGGTGTTGGGTAGTATACCATGTTTGGGATATTCGCCTTATTTAAAGCTGTGATAATTTTATCCCTTTGCTCTTTATCCTTTGCTAAAAGCGCATATTGCGCATAGGCGGAAATATTTTCTTCTCCCACAAATGGGGTAGTGAATTTTCCTTTAAACGCATTGTCGTAATACTCGGCTATTTCCTGCCTGTTGTTTATTTCGTATTCTTTCAGTGCCTTTAGCTTAACCTTTAAAATCGCCGCCTGTATAGTGTCAAGCCTTGAATTTGTGCCGACTCTGACATTGTCGTATTTTGATGCACCTTTGCCATGTACTCTAATTGATTTTATAACCTCGGCGATTTCGTCGTTATCGGTAAAGACCGCACCGCCGTCCCCATAGCAACCGAGTGGCTTTGCAGGGAAGAATGAGGTGGTGGCAATATCACCGAAAGAGCAGCATTTCTTACCCTTATATGACGCACCAAAGCTCTGTGCCGCATCTTCGATTAGCAGTAAATTATATCTATCACAAACCGCCCTTAACTCGTCAAAATCACATGGATTTCCTAAAAAATCCACCGCTACAACTGCTTTAGGTTTGTGCACGCCTTTTCTTTTTACATTTTCAATCTGTCGCACAAGGGATTTAGGACAGATATTATAGCTATCTTCTTCTATGTCACAGAAGACGGGTGTAGCCCCGAGCATACAAGCAGGCTCCACACTCGCGATAAATGTTACATTCGGGCAGAATACTGCATCCCCACTGCCTATTCCACAAGCCATGAAGACCATTTGCAGTGCATCGGTGCCGTTTGCACAGGTGATTGCGTGTTTTGCCCCCGTGTAGTCACTGAGCATTTCTTCAAATTCTGCTACTTCTTTGCCCATGATGTACTGACCATGGTCGAGTACTGCGTGTATGGAGCTGTCTATTTCGTCTTTCAGTGCCCTGTACTGGGATTTTAAATCTATAAACTGCATACTTTCCCCTCTAATCTCTAAAATATAAATCTTTGGTGTACACTTTTTCCTCTACATCTCTGAGTTCTTCAGCAAATCTATTTGCAACTATCACTTCGCAAGCAGACTTAAATTCCTCTAAACTCCTAATTAAATCCACACCCATAAATGTTTCGACTTTCAAAGTAGGCTCATAAATCATGAGAGGGATTTTGCTGTTTTTGAGCTTTTCGATAATATCTAAAATAGCCGATTGTCTAAAATTATCCGTTTCCGTCTTGGCTATAAGTCTATATATGCCCACTTTTTTAGGATTTCTTTTTATTATCTGCTGTGCAATATGCTCTTTTCTTGTATTATTTGCATTCACAACCGCCGAAATAACATCATTTGGTATTCCCTTAAAATTAGATTTAAGCTGTTTTGAGTCTTTGGGCAAACAGTATCCACCATACCCAAAGGAAGGATTATTGTATCTATGCCCTATTCTTGGGTCGAGACAAACACCGTCTACAATTTGCTTGGCATTTAGACCTTTCAGCTCTGCATATGTATCGAGCTCATTAAAGAAAGATACCCTCATAGCAAGATATGTGTTTGCGAAGAGTTTTATTGACTCAGCTTCAACTGTGTCGGTAAACACCATTGGCACATCCTCTGACAATGCACAGCTTGAAAGCAATTTAGCAAATTTTTCAGCCTCGGCACTATGGCTACCAACAACTATTCTCGAGGGGTAAAGATTATCTTCGAGTGCCTTACCTTCTCTTAAAAATTCGGGTGCAAAAAAGATATTTTCTTTTTCAAAGCGTTCTCTCGCCATATCCACATAACCAATTGGAATAGTTGAGCGAATTACGATGGTAGCCTTTTTGTTAATCTCTAAAACATCTTTTATTGTGGCATCAATGCTTGAGGTATCGAGTAGCTCTGTGTTTTCGTCGTAGTCGGTTGGTGTGCAGATTATTATAAATTCTGCATCTTTATATGCAAAAATTTTATCGGTTGTAGCGGTTAAGTCGAGCTCTTTGTTTGCAAGGTAATCTTTTATATATTCATCTTCTATGGGAGAGCGGTGATTATTTAGCATAGCAACTTTTTCAGCAACTATATCAATTACTTTTACTTTATATTTAGTGGAGAGTAGAACTGCGTTTGATAGTCCTACATAACCTGCTCCCACTACTGTAATGTTCATCTTGTTTTTTGCTCCTCTATATTATAATTTTTCTACTATATCTATCAGTTTTCTTGTAAGGACTTTAAAATCGTATTGTTTGGCGGCTTCTCGGGCGTTAGTTGCCATGATTTTTTTTGTGGCATCATCGATATTATACATTTGATTTATAAGTGAAGCAATTTCTTCCATACTATCACATTGCATTGAAACTCCACAAAAATACTTTTTAATAAGCTCATAATTATCCCACTCGGTGGAAATTACTGGTTTATTAGAAGCTAAGTACTCAAACATTTTATTTCTACTTGTGCCATATCGATTTATTTCAGAATAGGAATAATGGGACAAATTCACATCAGCCCTACTTAAAATATAGGGCACATATTTTTTATCCACACTACCATTAAAAAGCACATTCGTGATATTTTCCTCCAAAACCCTCTGCTTTAATGCTTCAAGCTCATCGCCACCACCCCAAATGAGTAATTTTATTTTAGGCTCTGTTATAAGCTTTGCCGCATCGAGTAATATACCAAGATTATTCACTCGTCTTATTGAACCTGTGTAAACAACTTTAAATATATCGTCATTTTCAAGGTCGGTGTCGTCTGTTATAAAATTATCTCTATTGTAGTCAAAAGCTTCTAAGTCCACACCGTTGTTTATATGGTGAACTTTTGATAGGTCAATAGCTTTATCCCAGCCCATGTCTTTTATATAATCCGCTCCGCCCTGCATAGTGAAGATAAGAGCGTCCGATTTTTTATAAATCCACTTTTCGAGCATATACAAAAGCTTAATAAGTGGATGTTTTTTGGTAAAACGGCTTGAATAGGCAACTATGCTCTCAGGCCATAGATCTTTAATTTCTGATATGCATGGTACACCTAATTTTTTTGCAATTAGTATCCCTGCCACACAGGCGAGTGGATGTACACTTGAACCAATTATCACATCTGGTTTAGCATTTCCCGGCTTGAGATATTTTTTATATGTGGTAAATAATCCAAAATAATACTCGAGCATTGCGATAAGCCTTTTTTTACCACTTTTATTATAAAGACAAGTTTTTATGTAAACATAATCAAAACCATGCTTATCATATATCATAAACTTTTCTTTACCTTTTATTAGTTGTGTATCCGTATTATGGGGCACACTTCCTGCAAAAATAGTAGGCTCATAGCCTTTTTTCTTTAAGTTGACCGAAAAATTAAAATGTCTATTAAAATGTCCATGCTCGGGTGGCGAGGTATGCTGACAAAAAATCCAAATGCTCTTCATATTTTTATATGCTAATTCCTTTCAGTTCTTCTTATACTCTCTTCAAAATCACATATCCTATAATTTTCCCTATAATCGCTAAGACTCATTTCGTATGTTAGTGTTCCGAATGCTTTATTTGCAACGCTCATAAAATGAGAGATGATATACAGTGCAGGATTAAATATTCTTGTTAAAATTATATTTTTCCCACTACATTTTGCAATGCATTTCACCATATTACTTGTGCTTACATACTCTTCATTTTGTGGCATGAAAACACCACTCTCGTTATTTAAAATCAAAAGTCTTAAAAATTCACAAAGATTTTCTATATAAATCATACTACGCTTATTATTTACATTCGGAAATATTGGTAGTTTGTTTGCGATTTTAGAAAGTATTGGATAGTTGCCTTTACTATCTTTCCCATAAACCATTGGTGGGCGTAAAATAACTATATTAAAATTTTCATCATCTAATTCTTTTAGTCTAATCTCTGCTTGTAATTTACTATCTCCATATGCATTTATGGGTGATGGGGGTGTATCGCTTGTGATCATTTTTTCTTTTCCAATTTTAGAACTCTCTCCAAAAATAATCATACTGCTCATATAAATAAACTGTCCTACTTTTTCTGATTTGCACTTTCGGGCTGTCTTTTCTGCTAATTCACAGTTTACATTATAATATTGCCCTGATTTTTCAAGTGATATCTTACCGTTGTCTGAATGAGCAATCCCTGCCACATGAAAAACCACATCATACTCTGAAAAATTCTTTTCCTGCCAAGTGTCGCTCATCATATCGACAGTATCTATCTGATAGCCATCAAATTTCTGCATATACTCCTCAAACGAATTTCCAATATAACTATTTTTCCCTGTTATGAGAATACGCTTCACTTGTGCACCACCTCTTTGCCTTCTTTTACTCCATCGCTAATTAAGACTTTATACACCGTGAGGAAAAGACATTTTACATCAAAAAAGAAACTCATCTTCTCTACATATTCACCGTCAAATTTAGCCTTTAAAGGGATTTCAAGCTCATCTCGTCCGTTGACTTGTGCCCAGCCAGTAATCCCTGGCATGATATTATTCGCACCATATTTATCACGCTCATCTATTAAGTCAAACTGATTCCATAGCGCA
This sequence comes from uncultured Oscillospiraceae bacterium, assembly GCA_964370185.1. Taxonomy (GTDB): domain Bacteria; phylum Bacillota; class Clostridia; order Oscillospirales; family Ruminococcaceae; genus CAYJEQ01. The sequence continues at coordinate 30,709 of CAYJIJ010000003.1, read as the reverse complement.
GGCCTTGGCCCTACTATACTCATTTGAAAAAATAGAAGATTGAAAAACTGTGGCAATTCGTCAAGCGAAGTTTTGCGCAAAAATTTTCCCACTCTTGTTATATATTGTTCTGGATTTTCAAGCAAATGTGTAGGACAGTCTTTTGGGGTATCAATCTTCATTGTGCGAAATTTAAGAATTTTAAAGTGTTTTTTATTTTTGCCAACTCTTTTCTGTGTGAAAAAAATCGGACCCTTTGATTCAATTTTTATCATTATTATCAAAACTAAAAATAGTGGTGATAGCAAAAATATACCAATAACAGCTAATACAAAATCTATTATTGGTTTAAGAAAATTTATATACATTACAACCTCATTCATTTTATTTGATGATTTATTTATTCAAAAAATCACCGAGGAACAAAAAGATTTTTCCACCTTTTCAATCCCTTAATTCTACCACAAAACCGCTTCCTTAGTCAATCAAAATTCCCTATTAATGGCAATAATTCGGCTTTTTCCTATTATATTCTACTATTTTTTCAAATGGCAAATCAAAGGCTAATGTGGGGCAATATAGTGGCAGTTTTTTCCCTTTATCGTTTTGCGGTAATAAAAGTGTAATATTTTCACTTTTCAAAGCAAAATTACCGCAAAAAAATGTATACAAAAATTTCTTATTTGTGTTATACTAAACTGTATATGCATGTATTATAATTACAATATCAACAACTTGATAGTATTTATCTTTAAGTGGGGGTGGGCAGAATGTCTTTTGAAAAGGTAAAGAGAATTGTTATAAAAGTGGGTAGCTCAACGCTTACTCATGAAAAAGGCCTTGTTAATATTAGGCGGCTTGAATCGCTAATAAAGGTTATTTCTGATATAAAAAATAGCGGTAAGGAAATAATACTTGTTTCCTCGGGTGCTGTCGCAGTGGGGATGGGCAAGCTTGGCATGGATAGACCCTCCGATATGCCTTCAAAGCAGGCGATGGCGGCAGTGGGACAATCCGAGCTTATGTATACATATGATAAAATGTTTTCAGGGTATCACCACCATGTGGCGCAGGTGCTCTTAACAAGGGATGTAATCGAGAGTGACCACCGCAGGGAAAATGTTGTGAACACATTTAAAAAGCTACTCGATTTGCGTGTTATTCCCATTGTAAATGAGAACGACACTGTTTCGGTAGAGGAAATAGAGTTTGGAGATAACGATACCCTTTCAGCGATAGTTTCACTGCTTACCGAAAGCGATTTGCTGATAATCATGAGTGATATAGATGGTCTTTACAACAAAAACCCCTCCCATCATGCCGATGCAGAAAAAATTGATGTGGTGGAAAAAATTGATGATTACATCCTATCCCTTGCTGAGGGTGCAGGAAGTAGTCTTGGTACAGGTGGGATGATTACTAAAATTCATGCGGCAAAACTTGCTACTGAATCAGGGATAGATATGCTGATAGTAAATGGAAAAAATCCCGATGTGCTATATGATATATTCGAAAAAGATGGAGTGGGCACACTCTTTAAGGGGGTAAAATAATGAGCAATACCACAGAGCTTGGTAGGAGGAGTAAAATAGCCTCGGATGTGATGGCTACTGTTTCCACCGATGATAAAAATCATGCACTGCTTTTGATTGCAAAAAGTCTTAACGAAAATGCTGAAAATATAATTACTGCAAATAAAATGGATATAGATGCGGCAAAGAAAAAAGGCATTAGAGCCTCACTGATAGACCGCCTTACACTTAACGAGGATAGAATTTCTGCCATTGCAGAAGCGGTGAGGGAGATAGTGCGCCTTAAAGACCCAGTGGGCAATGTTTCCGATGGGGTAAGTATGCCAAATGGGCTAAGCATCATCAATACCCGTGTGCCTTTTGGTGTGATTGCAATGATTTATGAGGCACGGCCAAATGTCACGGTGGACGCCGCCGCACTCAGCATAAAATCGGGCAACTGCTGCATACTCAGAGGTGGCAGTGAGGCGATTAATTCAAATAAAGAGCTTGTGCGCATAATGCGTGAAGCACTCGGCGAAAGCAAAATTCCCTCCGATGCAGTACTACTCATAGAGGACACCTCGAGGGAAAGCGTAAAAGAGCTTCTCTGCATGACGGATTATATAGATTTATTAATCCCAAGGGGTGGCGCAGGGCTTATTAAAACCGTGGTGGAAAATGCAAAAGTGCCAGTTATTGAGACGGGTGTGGGAATATGCCACAGCTATGTGGATGAAAGTGCCGACATTGATATGGCTGTGAAAATCGCAGTTAATGCCAAGGCAAGCCGTCCCTCTGTTTGCAATGCCATGGAAACTTTGCTCGTGCATAAATCTTTAGCCGAAAAATATCTTCCCATGCTAAAATTAGCACTCGATGAATATAATGTTGAGATAAGGGGATGTGAAATCACAAGAAAAATTATCCCCGAGGCGGTTTTGGCTACCGAGGAGGATTATTTTACCGAGTTTGGCGATTATATTCTCGCTGTTAAAGTGGTTGAGGATTTAAATGAAGCAATATCCCATATAAAAGAGCATTCGAGCGGACATTCAGAGGCAATTATCACCGATAGTTATCAAAATAGTAGTGCGTTTATAAAGGCTGTGGATGCGGCGGCTGTCTATGTAAATGCTTCTACTCGCTTTACCGATGGTGGTGAATTCGGATACGGTGCCGAGATAGGCATTTCCACTCAAAAGATGCATGTGAGAGGCCCTATGGGACTTTCGGCACTCACCACAAATAAATTTGTAATCAGAGGTAATGGGCAGATTAGATAATCATTTTAGCAAGAATTTCTCTGTGTATCCCTGCCTGTGATGGAGGGGGCGAGCTCCCTTATGCGGGTGCAAAATAAAAATCAGTCATTTATCTTGAAAGGAATAATCAATTTTTATGAGTAACAGTAAACCGATTAAAAAAAGTCGCAGAAATAGATACGCTTCTTCGATAGGTGTTGCGCTTATAGTGCTTGCAGTTGTAGGGGCTATTACACTTGTTTCGCTCAGCGTGGATATGACAATCAGACTCTTCGACCGCTCGGGTGAAATAGATGAGCTTGAATCCTTTATCACCCCCGTGGTGATGTTTGACCCTGTACCTTTTGACGATGTCACAAATGCGGATGAAAATTTAATACGCTTATCCTCCATATGGTCATGCCTTTTAAGCGAAAAGCGTGGTACATACAGCAATGACGACAGCGGCATGCTACTTCTTCCTGCCTCGGATGTGGATGTGGCAGCGGCTACGCTTTTTGGAAGCAGTACGGTGATAAACCATCAGACATTCGGGGATTTTGAGTCCACATATTATTACGACGAGGTGAGCGGACTTTACAAAGTGCCCGTAGTGGGACTTACTTCATTCTACATTCCCTATATCAGCGAAATGGACTCCCAGGGCGACATGATAACACTAACTGTGGGATATGTGCCTCCTACTGAGAACTTCGGTGGGATTGCAATAAATGATGAGGACTACGAGCCCACCCCCGATAAATACATGAGCTATCATTTGCAGGAAACTCAAAATGGCTATAAAATCGTGCAGATACTGCCAATTACCACCGAGCTACCAACAGTGGACAGCGGTTCGACAGCAGGATAAATCACTGTGTTTAAAATAACTAAAATATGCAAAAGCATATAGAGAAGGAAAAAGTTTGAAAATAAATTTCAAACTTTAGTTATTTTAAAAACCGTTTTTCTCGTCAGGCGAGCCTGACAACCGAAAAACATGGCACATTTATGACCATTTTTATGGTTGTTTTGTGCCTTTAGTAGAAAGGAATGGTCATAAATATGAAGAAAATTTTAGCTTTGGCATTATCCGTTTTAATGATGCCCGCTGCGAGTGGTTGCACTACTGCCACTTCAAACGATATTACACTGTACGATAAAGGCATGGAGTTACTCACAAACATTGGCACTCTTGCAAGCAATGAAGATTACATACGCTTTTATACCTATTCCGATGAATTTGACGATATTGTAGCAAGTATTGCCTCCACAGATTTTTCCACGCCAACTTCTGTGCACAAAATAGAGGGTGCCTCGGATGCGATGTATAATATGCTCAGCGAGCAATCGGATATAATCTTATCCGAAGAAGTACTTAAGATTGTAGAAAACAAATTTACCGCTTCACTTCCCTCCCTTATAAATGGCATGAGTGGATCCGATCTTTTAGTTGTCTCCTCCATGCTCACCGAAAACGATGCTTTTTTAAGCTCCGAAGCACCCACGGAGCCGATAATATATCTATATAGCTTTGATGGTGAATATGGTGGCATTGTTTCCTTTCTTCCAAATGGCGACAATGTAGTAACTGCTACCGGCAATGTGGTACTCATGTCTTCCTTTGGGGATGTGGATGCGCTTGGCGATACACTCTCAAACACTTTCGGACTGACTGAAATTACAGTAACAGAGATTACTAAGTAGATTATTTATTAGTGAAAAGTGAATCTGTCTCAAGCGACTATTTTCTTTGATAATCAAAAGATGCCACCGCCTATGGCGGTGGCATCTTCTGCGTGTTCAAAAAAGTCCTTCCTTTTTTGAACACGCTGTCAGGCTATCAAAAAATTCGCAAGGCAAGGAACTAAACTTGCAAATAAGAGAATAATACGATGGTATATGAACGAAATTTGCATGTTTTAAGTGACACTGCAAGCAAAAATCTCTGCCAAAAGCGCAGAGATTTTTGAGTTTGCGGGTTTTTTGACAGTCTGATGCCACCGCCTATGGCGGTGGCATCTTTTTGTGTGTAATTAAATCTTAATATCCTATATCAAAATATTAAATGCATATCCTGAAATTACTGCAACTGTGAATATGCAAATTAGGAAAGTGATGATGAACTGCTTTTTAAATAATGTGCTAAGCAGGGACACTTCTGGAATACTCGCCCCTGCGCCACCGATTATGAGTGCAACCATTGTACCGAGCGAAACACCTTGACCAATAAGCATATTCGCAAGCGGCAATACAGCTTCGGTTCTAATATACATCGGAACACCTAATACGGCAGCAATCGGCACTGCAAACGGATTTTGCTCACCCGCAACTTGCACCAATAATTCCGACGGAACAAATCCATAAATAAATGAGCCTATTCCTGCGCCAAAAAGCAGGTAAAGCGTTATCTTTTTAAACTGCCCCCAAGCATCTTTTAGCGAATATTTCCAAACTTTTAGATGCCTTTGGAAATCGGTGCCTGTTTGCGCCTTGAAAGACATGTCGGTGGAATCACAACAACCGACCTCTTCCTCCTGTGTCGACGGACAGCAGCTTGTGTTTATCTCGGCTGTGCCAGAGCAGCAATTTGCCTCAGGCTGCACAGTTTCACAGTAGGGACTTTCTGCGCTTGCTGTTTCTGAGTGTAAAACTCCCTCTGGCTGTTCCGCGCTTGCTGTGCTGCAACAGCTTGCATTTTCATCGTAATTTTCTATATTGGCATCTTTAAAATATCTCTCAAATCCGAGCCTATCTAAAATATACCCTACCACAATAGCAAATATCAGTGCAATTCCTGCATATAAAAGCGTTGGCACAAAGCCAAAGAAACCAAAAAAGATAATTATTATCATTGGATTTAGTATCGGTGATGTTAGGAGAAATGATACCATCCCTGCAAAGGGCGCCCTGCTTTTTCTAAGCCCCACCAAAAGCGGTATTGTGGAGCAGGAGCAAAATGGTGTAATTGAGCCGAGCACTGCGCCGAGTATACTGTTTAAAAACCTGTATTTTGTGGTGAGTGCTTTTTGGATTTTATCCCTTGAAATATAGCTTTGCAGTAGCCCTACAAAGAAGCTTATGAGAATAAATAGAAGCATTAACTCCCCGAATAAAAATACAAATGTCCCGAGCACATTGCCCACCATTGGCTCTGTTATGCCGATTGGTGTTAAAATATTTGTAAAAAAAACTATGATTTGTTGTTGCATAATGAAGTCCTCCGTAAAATGTTATTGTTGGTTTTTTTACTTAATTGATTATTAGACAATACAATAATCACTACTGGCTTCTGCATCTAAAATTTCTTCCGCATGTACACATAATATTCTCTCTTCAAAACTATAAAACTAATTTTTACGAATTGTTTGTCCTATCAAAACCACACTTTGCAGTGTGGTTAGTATGGCAGAATTTGCTTTCACTATTTAAACGAATTTATTTAAAATTTCAATCGCTTTTTCAAACTGCTCTTTGTTGAGTGTGTAATAAGTCCATTTTCCATCTTTTCGTGGGATTAGCAAATTTGCATTGGTTAATACTTTTAAATGATGCGCTAAGGTTGAAAGTGGCATATCAATTTTTTCGCTTAAATTGCAGTTACACTCTTCGCCCATTAGAAGTATTTGAAGAATTTTTATTCTATGTGGGTCGGCAAGGCCTTTAAATATTAAGTGAAAATTATCTTTTTCCATACTTGTTTTCACATCCTTTGGCAAGAGTTCAGTTTTACAAAACTAATTTTATAGTTTTATTATATGCAAATAATTAAATTTTGTCAATAAAAAATTTGCTATGCCTCTACATCTGGATTTTTTTATTTTTGTGCTATGAAATTTCACTTATTGCTTATGGGAATAGCCCGTGATAATTATTTTTAATAGGCAAAAAAATTATCTTTCCCACTTAATAATAAAACGGGAAAGATAATGATAATTTTGATTATAAACTCCTACCTAAAGTATAAATCCTTTGTGGGGAACCTTGGCTCACAGGTGCAGTTTATCCCAAGTTTTAAAAATGTTGCCGAGTCGGAGTGGGTTATTATGTCCGAGCTGTGCGCTTCGCATCCTCTTAGCTCGGTGAGTTTGCTCATTGCGAGTGCCGCTGTTGAATCGGTAACCGCCGATACTGAAAGTGCCTGAAGCACCTCTTCAAGCTTTAATATCGGTCTTCTGCTTCCAAGTACCTCCTGCTTCATCTTAATAATCGGAGAAAGAACATCCCTTGATATCAGCATGGTGTCATCATCAATTTTAGCAAGATGTTTTATAGAGTTTAGCACCACTGCCGCAGTGTCGTTCATTAAATCGGAGGATTTGCCTGTTACAATAGTGCCATCTGCAAGCTCCATTGCCACTGCGCTTCCACCACATTCTTCCGCTTTTTTTACTGCGGGAGCTATTGCTGGTCTGTCCTCACTCGTCAGTCCAAGTGAAATCATAAGGTACTCCAGCTTTTGGCAGGCTTCTAAATCGCCTATCCCCTTGCGGTAATCGCATTGCACTCTGTACCAACGCCTAATTATTTCCTGACACGCCGCTTTTCTTACCACATCATCGTCGGCAATGCTGATGCCTATCATATTTACACCCATGTCGGTGGGTGATTTATATACTTCACCGCCCAAAATCCTATTTAAAATAGTTCTTACCACGGGGAACGCTTCTATATCTCTATTGTAGTTTACAGCTGTTTCATTGTAGGCATTTAGGTGGAATGGGTCTATCATGTTTACATCTTTAAGGTCTGCTGTTGCCGCTTCGTATGCCACATTCACAGGATGATCAAGCGGTAAGCTCCACACGGGGAAGGTTTCATATTTTGCATATCCTGCGGTTACTCCCCTTTGTTGTTCATGATAAAGCTGTGAAAGACAGGTTGCAAGCTTTCCACTTCCAGGCCCCGGTGCAGTAACCACTACAAGCGGTCTTGTGGTTTCTATGTATGGGTTTGCTCCATATCCCTTTTCGGATACTATAACATCAACATTCGAGGGATAGCCTTCTGTGAGTGCGTGAATATATACACGCTCCCCCCTCATCTCGAGCTTTTTGCGGAATATGTCCGCCGAGGGTTGTCCTGTAAACTGGGTGATTAGCACCGAGCCTATGTACAAATCCATCTTTCTGAGGCTGTCTATCAGTCGTAGCACTTCCATGTCGTAGGTGATGCCTATGTCCGACCTCATTTTATTTTTCTCAATTGACGTAGCACTTATGCAGAGTATGATTTCTGCTTGGTCTTTCATCTCACAAAGCATTTTAACCTTGCCGTTTACATCAAAACCCGGCAATACTCTCGCCGCATGATAGTCATCAAAAAGCTTTCCGCCAAACTCCAAATAAAGTTTCCCACCGAATCTGTTAACTCTCTCTTTTATGCGTTTTACCTGTTCACGCATATAAACTTCATTGTCAAATCCTATTTTTTTCATACTCCACACCTTCCTTTTTTAAAATATTGGCTTTACCATTACAAATATTAATTTTATCATAATTTAACATTCTTCGCAAGAAAAAAAGGGGATGGATTTTAGTGGTTTAATTGTCATAACTGATAAATACTGTGCCAAAATCAGCCTCTACACTGCCTGTAATACTTGATAAATCAATGCGCTATTGCTGTGATGCAATGTAAAAATTATGTTAAACAATAAAGTGTAGGGGTGGCATTCTCAACCACCCCTACAATAACTAAATTATTATATTTATCCCCTTGATTTAAGCTTCTTTTTAAGTTTTCTTGTGAATGTATTAAGACTAAGTGCATAATCCACCATTTTAGATTTAAATGGCTTATATGTGAAGTCAAATTCTCCTGCAAGCTCTTCAAGTGTGCCATTAAAGCCTTTTTTAAAGCGATAAAGCCCATGGATGGGTCGGCTTTCATCCATAATGCCCGATACTCCTTGGAAGTCGTAAACAAAGCAGTTTGTTTGTACCGCCCATTTAATCATCTCCCACTGCATTAGATAATTTGGCATTACATTTCTATGCTGATTATCGGAAGCGCCATATACATAACAGCATTTCCCCCCCACATTTGTGGTGATGGCACCGCATATCACTTCGTCTTGATAAAATCCCACATAAAGTCTTACATTTTCGCCGAGTGCGTCGAGCATTCTCTCAAAATAGATTTTAGGCCTTGTGATAAAGCCGTCACGCTCACCTGTCACCTGCATTATTCTGATAAAATCGTCAAGATATTCTTTGCCAACATGCCTCACCTGCACTCCCTTTTTCTCTGCCACTCGTATATTGTACCTGCATTTTTGGTTTAGGTCGGCGAGAATTTGCTCTTCACTTCGCTCATTTAAGTAAAGGCGGTAATTAAATCGTGCCTGTATGGTCTCAAAGCCATCGGGGCCTGCAAACTGCACAAAGCCCATTTCCTTGGCGATTTTTATGAATTCTTCGTCCGCCATGAGTGTGTCGGGATCTATTTTCAGCGCATGTGCATTATGTTTTTTCGCCACCATATCCGCCCCTGCTTTTAAATCAGTGAGCACTTTTGCATCGTTTAAATCGCAGACAGGCCCTCTTGGCGCATACACAAAGGATGTGCCGATAAAGGGTATTTTTTGTATTAGCATACTCATGGAGCCTATTATTTCGCCTGCATCATTTCGGCTGACTACCGCCTCAAATCCCCAGTTGTTTTTTACATGTCGCCAGCTCGAGAGCTGTGTAAATCCGCCATTTTTATGCGATGCCACAAAGGCGTCGAGCTCCTCATATTTATCGGGGGTAAGTATCTCCATTGTGTCACTCCTCAGCTTGATTGTAATAGCTTTGCAATGCCAAGAGCTTAAGCCAAATTTCCTGCACATTTGTCCACCGCCTGCGGTATATGAGTGTGCAAAAATATCCGACTGCTAAAAATTATTGACATTAAATAGCATTTGTTATATATCCATTATATTTTAAGTAGTATATTTTTGTTAAGGGGGCTTTGCTTTTATTATTCTACCACAGTTTTAGCTATAATAACAGTCATTTAACTAAAACTATCCAAAGTAAATGGCTTAATATAATTTTACTCCATTTCCCCTCCGCCACAGGCAGTGAAAAATATGGAAAAATCAACGATTGGTAAAATTTTTGGCATCCGTTGGCACTTTTGCAACTATCTGCATATTGCGCTCTAAAACTGCTCTCCCACGATAACCGAGTGCTTTTTCGGATATTGCCTCCGATATATTATCCTCATTTATTATGGGAATTATATTCTCTTTAAATCTATTTATCGGTGTGATTATCGGATTTTTATTCATCGGGCATATGTCCGTACAGACATCGCACCCCCAAATAAGCCCACCTTTTTTCACAAGCTCCGCTTCGGTTTCTGTGAGCTCACCCTTTTTTTGTGTGATGTGTGAAAGGCATATATCCTTGCAAAAATTTTGCCCTAAAGCCTTTGTTGGGCAATGCTTTATGCAGAGTGCGCAGTTTAGGCAACTTCCCTCTTTAGGTGCGGTAGGATTAAGCTTTAAATCAGTTACTATGCACCCAACAAAGACATATGAGCCGTATTTTTCATTTATAAGCTGATTATTTCTCCCCACGACGCCAAGTCCGCTTTTTTGAGCGGCGAGCACTTCGTTTATCGGTGAAATGTCGCAAAAAGGCTGGAAATCGTTTTGGGGGTATTTCAGTTTAAGGCTTGCCGATATTTCTTTTAGTATATCGCTCACTATATTATGATAATCTTTCCCCAGTGTATACCTCGATATATTTTTTTCGGGATAACTGCCCGTGTAATAGGGGAAAAGTGCAGTGATTACGCTATGTGCTTCCTTGGGCAGTCTGCTTATTGCACGGCATTTTATCAGTGGCTGTATTTCCTCTAAAAGACATACCCCAACATATTCAACAGATTGCTTTAAAAAAAGCTCTCTTATCCCTTGCAGTTGCGCCACCTCCCTCGGTGCAATTTTTTTTACAATTCAGTATAACCGCAACGGTGCAAGCTTGTCAATCCATGACTTTGTGTGTTAAAATAATTTTATGTAGGCTTGCTGATTTAAGTATTTGTGCACAAAGCTCACTTTTAGAAAAAGCATATATAAGAAAGCACTGAATGGATAAATTTATATTTGGATTATATCCGAAAAACAAATGCCTTTACAACACTGAATTGGGAGATGATTGCCATGCAAACACCGCTTTACAAAGCTGTTTCAGAATATTTGGACAAAAACTATTCCCGTATGCATATGCCGGGGCACAAAGGTATGCTCCCCGACTTTTTAAGTGACGCCGCAAAGTACGACATAACGGAAGTTCGTGGTGCGGACAGCCTTTATGAATGTGATGGCGCCATAAAGGAATGTGAGGAGCTCTATTCTGAGATATATGGCAGTAAAAAAAGCTGTATTTCAGCAGGGGGTAGCACTCTTTGCATACAGGCTATGCTTGCAATGGTTGCCAAGGAAAATGGCAGTATAGTTTGTGGTAGGAATATACATATATCTGCGGTGAACGCCATGGGACTTTTAGGGCTTACTCCATTTTGGGTGTATCCTAAGAGCGATGCAGGAAAGGGACTGTGCGGTAGAATTTCCCCCGACGATATAAGAACGGCTTTAAAGAGCTGCCCAAATGCCTCCGCTGTATATATAACAAGTCCCGATTATTTTGGTGTGATAAGCGATATTAGGGGAATTAAAGAAGTCTGCACCGAATATGATGTGCCACTGATAGTGGATAATGCCCATGGAAGCCATCTGAATTTTCTGCCCCAAAGCCTGCACCCGATGAGCCTTGGAGCGGATATCTGCTGTGACTCATTGCACAAAACCATGCCAGTGCTCACAGGTGGTGCGCTTTTGCATATAGGCAATGAAAAATATCTTGATTGCGCTAAATCTGCCATGAGTATTTTCGGCTCTACAAGTCCAAGTTATTTAATAATGCTATCGGTCGATTTAAATTTGCAGTATATAAATGATAATGCGGTAAAAGACATTTGGGAAACCATAGAATTCGTTGGCAATATGAAAAAACTCGCCAATGATAGGGGATTTTTTCTTCCTGAGGGTGTGTGCGACCCCACCCGTCTTGCGCTTGGATTTTGTGGTCTTGGATATAGAAAAGAGGAATTTTTAGCACTGCTTTCAGAGTATAATATAGAGCATGAGTATATCAGTGATAATTACTGTGTGCTCCTACCCTCGGCTAAGAATAAACCTGAAGAGCTCTATGCAGTGGAAAAGATGCTAAGCGAAATTAAAAGAAAATCAAATTTGGTTATTTTAGAAGAAGCCCTGCCCCACGCAGGCGAAAGGGTTATGAGCATACAAAAAGCTATCTTCTCCGCTAAAAGAAGTATTTCAGTGGAGAGCGCTGTGGGAGAAGTTGCCGCTGAGCTTGTGAGCAGATGCCCACCTGGAATTCCCATAACCGTACCTGGAGAAAAAATTGATGAAAAAGTAAAAATTTCACTGAAAAAATATGGCATTTCTAATATTTTTGTGCTATAATAAAATAAATTATCACACTTAGGTATTTACCCGAGTGATAAAGCCTTACTCATGTGAAATGAAAAGTAATCTAAGAAATGCAAAAAAGATGCTTTTAATGGCTATGAAGTAAAGGTTATTTTTACTCTAAATCCCACTTAATAAGGAGGCGTTATAATGAAATTATTATTTGCAATCGTTTCAAATGATGACAGCGCAAAAGTTCAAAGTGCACTTACAAAGGCAAAATTTTCAGTGACAAAACTTGCTACTACGGGTGGTTTTCTCATGTCAGGTAATACCACATTCATCATTGGTACAGATGATGACAAAGTGGATGAAGTTATAGAAACTATTTCTGCGCACAGCAAAAAACGCACACAGGTTGTACCCTCCACCTCCGCATATGGTGTGGGAATGTATTCTTCTTTCCCTGTGGAAGTTCCCGTGGGCGGAGCTACAATATTCGTTACAAATGTTGAGCGTTTCGAAAAGGTATAAAAATGCCCTCTATTTTAGATAAGATTAATACCCCTTTTAATAATAATCAAATAAATACGCTCGCCGCCCTTTGTGACGGCGGGCGATTTCCCCATGCACTGCTAATAACTGCACCCCATGGCATGGGTGGCGAAGATTTTGCACTTTATGCCGCTTGCACTGCAATGTGTGAGAGCATTCCCCCCTGTGGTGAATGTGTGGTGTGCGATAAAATTTTAAGAGGCATTCACCCTGATGTAAGGATTTTGGGTAAAAACGATCCTAAAAAAGAATATCAGATAGATGGTGTAAGAGCTATTGCCACCGATGTGCATCTGCTTCCAAACGAGGGAAAGCGCAAAGTATATATACTTCTAAATGCGGATGGGGTGAGTGAGCTTTCACAAAATGCCATGCTCAAATTTATTGAAGAGCCCCCCGCCTCGGCTGTATTTATACTTGTTTGTGAAAATCAAAATAAACTGATTAAAACCATCATTTCGAGGGTAATTTCTATACGGCTTCAGCCTTTGTCCGAAGTAGAGCTTGAAAAAGCACTTTTAGCACATTATCCTAACCTCCCAGAAGCCGAGCGAATAAATGCAGTAAAACTTGCTTTTGGCAATCTTGGCAGGGCTAAGGAGCTTATTTCGGGAGCAGCTGCGCACATACAGCTTGCTGATAATCTATACGACTGCATACAAAAGGGCGATGAGTACAGCTTTAATAAATTTGCCTATAAAATTTGCAAGGACAAGCAGTTTGAGCTTGTTTTTACTGCATTAAAGGAAATAATTATTAAAAATGCTTCTAAAACCGACTTAAATTCCGAAAGAAACCGCATTACACCATTGCAGGCGGTGCAAATTGCTGATATAATAGACGCAGGACTCAGCGAAAATTTCTTTAATCTGAACGCAAATTTACTTGCAGCTTCTATAACTGCACGAATATTTAAACATATAAACTAACGGAGGTATGCTTTGGCAGAGGTAATTGGAGTAAGATTTAAAAAGGTTGGAAAAATTTATTATTTTTCGCCAGATGGTAAAAATATACCAATCGGTACAAATGTTGTGGTGGAAACCTCCCGTTGTATCGAATGCGGCGAAGTGGCTATAACTAATAGAGAAGTAGATGATGAGAACATTGTTAAGCCTCTTAAAAAGGTTATTCGCATAGCCACCAAAGAAGATTTAATTCAACTTGAAAAAAATAAAGTAAAAGAAAAAGAAGCGGCAGAAGTATGCCAGCAAAAAATTAAGCAACACCGCATGGATATGAAGCTTGTCGATGTTGAATACACATTTGATGGCAGCAAGGTATTGTTTTACTTTACCGCAGATGGCAGGGTGGATTTTAGAGAACTTGTAAAAGACCTTGCGTCGGTGTTTAGAATTAGAATTGAGCTTCGTCAGATAGGTGTTCGTGACGAGGCAAAAATGCTTGGTGGACTCGGTGTTTGTGGCAAACCTTTTTGTTGCTCCACATTTTTGGGAGAATTTCAGCCTGTTTCTATTAAAATGGCAAAAGAACAGGGGCTTTCCCTTAACCCCACTAAAATTTCAGGCACTTGTGGTAGGCTTATGTGCTGTTTAAAATACGAGCAGGACGCATACGAAGATTTATTAAAGCACACCCCAAAAGTCGGCGCCTTTGTAAATACACCAGAGGGCAAAGGAAATGTAGAGGATGTAAATCTTCTTACTGGCATGCTCAAAATTAGACTAATAAAGAGCCCTGAAAGCGGTCTTAGAATATTTAACAAATCCGAGGTTAAACTTATTAAAGACGGCTCACTAAAACTCAGCGATAAAGAGCTTAAAGAGCTTAAAAATCTGGAGTAATGTTAATATGTTAATATTTTCATATTCCACTTGATTTTTCCCATTGCTGTGGTAAAATAAGACTACAAACATAATCAAAGCTATATTCTGCGATTTATTTAAGTGAATAAATCGCTTAAAGCAAAAATTAATTTTATATTCACTACCCATAATAGGTAGTGAATATAAAAAATAGTTTTGATTATTTATGTATTTAGACTACTATAAGGAGGTGTATCCGAATGGCTTATGTTATTAGCGATGCTTGCATCAGCTGTGGCGCATGCGAAGGTGAATGTCCAGTAAGCGCTATTTCTGCTGGTGATAGCACTTATGTTGTAGATGCCGCTACATGTATCGATTGTGGCGCTTGCGCAGGCACATGTCCTGTTGAAGCAATTTCTGCTGAGTAATTGCAGGAATACTTTTCATTAAATCAGTGGTCAAGCACGGGAATACTCTCCTGTGCTTTTCCTTATGGTTTGTGTAGGGTTTGGCGCTATGGAAATATTTGTTGAGAAATGTAATGGATATTATTTTACCGCCAAAAATTTAAAGGTTGATTACCGCATTAAAAGAGATTTTACAAGACAAGTATTGCAAAAAACAAACTGATACACACTAATATAAAGTGTAGAAAGGAGGGTAAGATATGAATAAAAATGTATCTTCAGATACGCATACAAAAGAGCAACGCAATGATTATGCTAATCAGAACAATTCCAACAATAACGCAAATAAATCAGCAAATGACAATAGAAGCAACCAATTAAATCCAAACAATGCAAAACATCAAGGCGGCAAAAATTCTGCCAAGCGCTAATGTCTTAGCACTTCAAATTAATTTCTAATGCTTTTCTTGTAAAGTTTCTTTTAAATGCGGTTTTCATATATATTTGCGCCTGTAGCTCAGCTGGATAGAGCACCAGACTCCGACTACTCTGCTCAGGTGAGGGTGTTAGGTGGGAGAAAGGCTTTATTTATGGGGGTTTAGCCTTAAGTAAAAGCCAGTGGGAAAATGAAATGACTACTATTTGACTACTGAATTAAAAAGTTGATTGCTGTGGTAACATAGCTTTCATATATATGCGCCTGTAGCTCAGTGGATAGAGCACCAGCCTCCGACGCTGGGTGTCGTTGGTTCGAATCCAATCAGGCGTGCCAAAAAACAACTCCAAGCCGTTTTTCGGCTTGGAGTTGTTTTTTTATACACTTTAACTGTTCTGTCTTTCCATCTTTTATTAAGAATACAGATATTTCCTCAGCCACAGGCTTCGATATAACTATTATTAAGAGCCTAAAAACTCCATTGACTCCCTCAACAGTCTTTTGATTACACTTCCATTCTTTAATTTAGTTTAAATGCACATATTAATATCACAATATATATGCAAAAGGTACAAAAACACAATGAAATGAATTAATACAACTGATAAATACAAAAAACATCTGAAAAATACTATACATTTATTGAACAAAAAGTGATAATTAACTTAAAGATTTGGAATTGAAGTAGCTACAAAGTTCTATATCAAGCATATGTAGGATTTGTTAAGTTAATATGAAAATAAGCTTTATATTTCTTTTACATCCTTGCCTACGGTGGGGAGGTAAAAGAAAGGAGAAAAAAATAGCTTTTTAAGAAAACTTATAATTTTACCATTTTAACTTAACAGTGCCCATATTTAAACGAGGAGGAAAATATATGCCTTTAGAAAAAATTGAAATCCGCACCGAAAACGCACCGCCACCAACTTCTCCATATTCCCAAGCGCTTAGAGTGGGTGAGCTGATATTCATGTCGGGTCAACGACCTGATGACCCTGAAACCGGAAAAGTTGTAGAGGGCGGTATAGAGGAGCAGACAAGGCAGTGCATACTAAATTTAGAAAGTGTGCTCAAAGCAGCAGGCTCTTCTTTGGAAAGATTGGTACGTGTCAATATATATTTGACTAACCCAGCCGATTTTGACGGTATGAATAAAGTATACAGAGAAATGATTCCCAAATGCTATCCTGTTCGCACTACGGTGTCTTGCGGACTGCGAAATATACTCATAGAAATGGACGGTATAGCAATGGCTTAAATCATATAAAGTACATTTTCACTTTATTTTTACTAATTAAATAACAGGAGGAAAATTTTATGGAATTTACAGTAAATACTTTATTAGTCGATGTTTCACTTATATCAGGACTGCTTTTTCTCGCTCAGATGTTGCGCAGTAAAATCAAGTTTTTGCAAAATTACTACATACCCTCATCGGTTATCGCAGGGCTTTCAGGACTCTTTTTAGGACCTCAGTTTTTAAATCTACTGCCTTTTAGCAGTGCGGCAAGCGGATACGCAGGCGTTTTAATCAGTGTATTATGTGCCGGGATTTTCCTTGGAAAAACCAAGATAGAAAGCGTGGGCACTATTGTAAATAAAGTGGGTAACACATTCTTCCTCAATATGGGTGCAGAGCTTATGGGATTTGGCTTCCCGCTTTTAGTGGGTGGGTTTCTAATCACAATACTCTTTCCCGATGTATTTGTTGAGATTTGTTTACTTCTTTCCGCAGGCTTTGTAGGCGGACATGGATATGCAGCTTCTATCGGTGGAGCTCTTAATAACCTACTTGGTCGTGAAGATGCAATATATATAGGTCAAACCTTTGCAACAATAGGCTTGCTTGTAGGATTATTCCTCGGTATTCTATATATCAACTACGCTACAAGAAAAGGCGCTACTAAACTTGTATCGAGTGCTAAAGATTTACCTGATGAGTGTAAAACAGGATTAGTACCCGAGGGCAAGCGTGTATCAATGGGTACTGAAACCGTCCACCCAATGAGTATTGACCCACTCGTGTGGCACTTAGCTTTAATCTTTACCGCAACAGGTATAGGCTATGGTGCTTACAACTGGTACAAACAATACTTCCCACAGATTGAAGTTCCTATGATGTGCCTTACCATGATTGCAGGCGTACTCATTCAGCTAATATTAAATAAAATAGGCTATGGCACATATGTGGATAAAAAGACAGTAGACCGCATTGGCTCTACCGTAACAGACTACTTAGCGGCATTCGGAGTGGCGACAATCAGAATATCTGTTGTAATTGAATTCTTATGGCCAATACTTCTACTCTGTACAATCTTAATTTTATGGACATCTTTCTATCTATTCTTTGTAGGTCGCAGAGGCTTTAAAAACTTCTGGTTTGAGCGTGCCATCTTCGTTTTCGGCTACATGACAGGCGTTATCGCTATCGGAGTTACACTTCTTCGTATAGTTGACCCTGAAATGAAGAGCGGAACACTTGACGACTTCGGCTCGGCATATACAGTACAGGCCATTGTAGAGCTATTCCTAATCAGCTTAATTCCACAGATGACGGTGCAGTTTGGCTATGTAGTTGTAGGTATAGTGGTAGCAGGGTTTGGACTCGCATGCTTTATTGCAAACAGAGTTCTTTATGGAGCGCAAAAAGGCCCCATGAATGCAATCCGTGAGGGCGAAGCGGAAGTAATAGGTATTAAATAAGTTATTGGTATGTTATGTTGGATATGGCAGTATTATTGCACTACTATGTCGCCTCCGTCAATCTGATTACCACGCTTTAGTATGGCGATGTAATAGCTGAGATGCTCATTACATTTGCAAAATACGAGCAGACTTTTTCGGTATCCTCCATCGGAATGACAGAGTGCGACTTTAGTGGGTATCATAGCACTTACAATATCTAAAATTTAAGCAGAAATAGCTAAATATTAAAAATGATAGATGGATTAAATATAAATATAAAGGTGGGCTATCAATGAGTGAATGGAATTCATATTCACGTCAAGCATCTGATAAAATTGAGAATTTTATCCTAAATGCTAAATGGGAAGATTTCCCCCTTGATGTTCAGCAAAGAGCAATCGTCTGTGCTGTAGACCTTTTCGATGTAATGATAGCAGGGGCAAAAACTCATTTGGCACAACACGGAATAAGGCTTGCTGAAAATATTTTTGCTCGTGGGAATATTCCTGTAATAGGAACTCCTACGCGAATGAACCTTGTTGCGGCAACTCTCGCCTATGGTTACAATGTCAATGCTCTCGACGCAGACGATGGGCATAACCTGATAAAAGGTCACCCCGGAGCGGTAGTTGCAGCAGGACTCCTACCCGCCGCACTTAAAGTAGGTGCTTCTTACAAAGAGTTTTTAACAGCACTTGTAGTGGGGTATGAAGTGGCAGTAAGGGCAGCACTATCTGTACATCGCTATTATGATTTTTATCACGGAACAGGCTCGTGGGGCTCATTTGCCACTGCTGCAGCCATTGCTAAAATCTATAAGCTCGATAGGAAAAACCTTTCCAATGCACTTGGAATTGCCGATTATCAAGCTCCGATATCTCCAATTATGCGAATAGTTGAAATCCCATCGATGAACAAAGACGGCGTTGCTTGGGGTGCCTTTACCGGGGCTATGGCGATAGAATCCGCAATGAGTGGAATAACCGGCGAATTCTACAATCTACTTGAGCCGCAATTTTCTGAACTTGTCGAGAATTTAGGCGAAAAGTATGAAATTTTAGACATTTATTTTAAATATTTTCCATGTTGCAGATGGGCTCATGCACCGGTAGCAGGAGCAATACATCTTGCAAAAGAAGATAAAATATCAATTGATGATATTGAAACTATATTCATCCGCACATTCAGTGCGGCCACAAAACTATCTGCTTTTGCTCCGACAACTTGCGACGAAGCACAATACAACATGATTTATCCGGTGTGTGCTGCAATTAAAGAGGGGAAATTTACACCTGTTGAATGCAGTGAGGATTATCTTAATTCGAACCCGGATGTCATCGCACTGATGGAGCGTGTGAAATTTGCGGTTGATGAGGAACTTGATGCACAGTTTCCTACAAAACGCTATGCACGGGTAGAGATAGTTAAAAAAGATGGAACAAGTGTTATTTCTGATATCTGTGAGCCATGGGGCGAAAAAGAATCGGGAGTAAATATGGAGTGGGTCAGAAATAAATTTAGTGACACTTCCTCGCATTGCTTCACCGAAGAAGATATCGATAAACTGACCTCCATGCTCTCAAATGTTGACTATAGTGCACCTATGGTTGATTTCATAACATTTATAAATAAAAATATATTTTAACAAGCAATGCTTTTTGCACAGTAATAAAGAGGAGAATATTTTATGCAAGATAAACTACAAATTATTCACGATGCTGCTATGCGTATCCTTGCACGAACAGGCATACAGTTTCACCACCCTGATGCAATAGAAATACTCAAAGACAACGGGATTCGTGTTGAAGGCGAAACCGCATATTTCACCGAAGAGCAGGTTATGAATTTTGTAAGGAAAGCCCCTTCAAAATTTACGATGTATGCACAAAATCCAAAATATAATGTTGAAATAGGCGGAGGTGAAACCGCTATTGCTCCCGGTAGTGGAAGCCCCTCCATAACTAAACCTAACGGAGCAGTTGTGGACGGAACAATGGAAGATTATATTAGAGCAATAAAAATTTTGGAATACAATCCTGAATTTAAAATTTCAGGAGGAAAAATAGTGCATCCGAGCGATGTCCCCCCTGAACATTCAGTTGCACTCATGCTTTATGCTACCTTGCTGTACTCCGAAAAGTGTATTTATGCAGGAACAGGGCGATATAAAGTAGTGCAAATGCTCATGGATATATTGGCTGCGTACTACGGCGGTTATGAGAATATTATTGAAAAACCTCGTATTGTCTGCCCCGTTAATCCGATTACTCCACTTCAATACGATGATGCAATGCTTGAAACACTTATTACATATGCAAAATACGGACAACCATTTGCCGTTTCATCGGTAGGTATGACCGGAGTTACATCTCCTGTCACATTAGCAGGTACTATGGCACTTGCTAATGCAGAAATATTGGCAGGAATTGCATTTGCACAAATGGTTAGACCCGGAACTCCGGTCTTGTACGGAATGCAGTCTACAGGTGCAGATATGCGATCAGGTGCTATTGCAATAGGCTCACCTGAGAGTGCAATATGTTATAAACATTGTGCACTTATGGGGAAATTTTATGGACTTCCAAGCAGAGGCGGCGGTGGTATAACCGATGCAAAAGTTGCAGATATGCAGGCAGGATATGAAACTATGATGGTGCTTTCAACTGCATTTCAGAATAATATTAGCCTTGTACTGCAAGGTTGTGGTATAGTAAGTGGTTTTGGGTCATTTTCATTTGAGAAAATGATAGGAGATTTCGAAATTCTCAATTATATAAAACGTATGATGAGAGAGCCTGTATTTAATGAAGAAACTCTCGCAGAGGATTTAATTGACGAACTGGGTGCCGGAGGCGTTTATTTAGTGGAAGATCACACTTTAGAGAATTTTAGAGATGAGCTCTATACTCCTATAATCGGTGTACGCGGTGTTACTGAAAAACCTACAACACAGTTAAGTGATAATATAACCGACTATATTAATAAAGCAATTAGCAATTACAACCAACATGAACTTGATTCGGAAAGAGTTGAAAAAGTGCGAGAAGTCCTTCTGTCTAATGGTGTGCCAATAGAAGCAATTAAACTTGCTGAACAACGATAATTCTAATCTTAAAAAACCAAACGGAAACAAGAATTAGATGTGCTTGCTTCCGTTTGGTTAGTGTTATTTATGCAGATATGATTTCGGAGGTTTTAATAATGGGAATAAATAGTATTCAAAACTCATTGGAGGATTTTATAATTAGTTCAAAATGGGAAAATATACCTGATGAAGTAAAACAAAGAGTTATTATAAGTGTTGTGGATCATTTCAATTGTCTTGTTAGTGGTTCGCAAACACTTTCTTCTGAATGTGGGTTTGCAATGGGAGGAAAACTGTTTCGAGATGGGAGTATTCCTATTGTTGGGCATGAAGAAACTTTCAATATGATTGGGGCAATTACTGCACATGCGTATTGTATTAATGCACTGGATGCGGATGATGGATATAGTATTTTGAAAGGACATCCGGGAGCTGTTATCTTTGGCGCATTACTTCCGTGTGCCATTGCAAATAAATCGTCATATAGAGAATTTTTGGAAGCGATGGTTGTCGCATATGAAGTGTCAATACGGCATGGAATCGCAATGCAAGACTATTACAATTTTTATCATGGAAGTGGCTCATGGGGAACTATTGGAATTGCTGCCGGCATGGGCAAACTGTTAAACTTAGACAAGGATACATTGTCCTCTGCTTTAGCAATAGCTGATTTCCATGGCCCTCTAACACCTGTCATGCGCAATGTGGAGGCGCCTTCAATGAACAAAGATGGCGTTCAACTTGGCATAATTATCGGTGCATTATCCGTAGAAGCGGCTCTGAATGGTATGACGGGTAAAAATTATATTTTAGGTGATGAAAAATATAACTATCTTTTGAACACACTCGGAAATGAGTGGGAAACTTTAAAGCTAAACTATAAGTGGTTTCCTTGTTGCAGATGGGCACAGCCTGCAATATTAGCAGTGATGGACATCCAAAAAAAACACAAAATAGCAGTATCAGACATCAATAAAATACTTATCCATACATTTGAAGCAGCTACAAAGCTATCCACAGACATACCTACTACGAGTGACGAGGCACAATACAGTATGGCTTATCCTGTTTGTGCAACTCTAATAGAGGGGCACTTTACCGGTATTGAAGTAGGAGAAAATTACATGCGAACAAATCCGGAAACCATGAAGCTTATGGAATGTGTAGAGTTTTGTGTAAATCCTGAATTTGAAGCTAATTTTCCTGCAAAGCGTTTAGCCTCAGTGACTATAAGCACCAAAAACGGCGAATTATACGCTTCGGAATCTTTTGAGCCACTCGGAGACCCCAACACAGCAGTAGATATTAATTGGGTAAAAGAAAAATTTCATATGCTTTGTGACAGACATATGCCATCGGAGGCTATTGATGAGATTATCAAAAGACTGTCCGATGCCAATATGCAAGAACCAATTGAAGAAATTATTGAATTGATTAATGCAGTATTATTACAAAATAATAACTAAATGGGCTTTAAGTCTCAAACGCACGATATGGCGAAGAATCGGAAGCTTGGTGCTTCTTTCGGTACTGCAAAGGGGTCATTCCCGTTTGTTTTTTAAACACTTTGGTAAAATAGCTCTGATCTTCAAATCCTACTATTAGCGAAATTTTTGCAAATTTTACAGAGGGGTCACGGAGCAGTAATCGACAGCGCTCTATCCTTAAATCATTGAGATATTTATTAAATCCAACCCCGATTTCCTTTTTAAATATTTTGCCAAAATAATCGGGAGATAGATATACCATTTCAGATATGCTTTTTAGGGTGATTTTTTCGGAATAATGTGTATGGACATACCTGAGGGCTCGCTGTATGGGAAGTGAATAACCGACAGAGGTTGAGAGGATTGCATTGTTGGTAAAATTAGTGATAATGTCTAAAAGACAGGCGGTCAGTCCCTCCATAGAGGAAATATTGGTGCATTTCTGTAAATAGTCATGAGTGAGCATAATGCAGGCGGCAGAATCTGCACCTACCTTGGTGGCGGCACGAGAAACAAGTGATAAGAGCTCAATTATCATAGAGCTTGCTATGGACAAATTCCCACCAGAAGCGAGGAAAATATGCCCTAAAATTTCATTTAGATATTTTTCTATATTGGTATGATTTGACTCTATGATGGAGTCAAGCAATTTCTCTTCGACATCGAAAGGATATAAATTAATATCTCTGCTTTTAAGTTCATGTATATATACCGAAGATTTTTCTTCAAGGGTATTTTGGTTGCGAAGCTCCAGCATTTTATGTGAATCTGTGATATTGTTGATAAAGCCCACCGCCATGAACAATAAATTTGACAAATAGCGGATTTTATCCGGAGAAACATATGGCACATCCCTAAGAATAGATTTAATCTGTTCGATTTTATCATTTTCAAGAGAGAGTTCATCGCACAATGTTATTTCGGTATAATCATCTACTTCCACCATTAAAAATGGGCCTACGGTAATTTTAGCCTTGTTTTCAAAATCATCAATAATCGGTGAGGCGAAGAAAGTGAGTTGCGATAAACAAAGATATATATACTTACCACCAAATCGAGTGGCTTCTGAAGCGGCGTAGATATGCGAGCGTTGGCATTTATTTTTCCCAATTTTTGCAATTTCGCAAATATTACAAGTTTTAACCCCATATCCAAATTCTGCAATGATTTCTCCTGTGTCCGTTGAGACGGTACAAGGGAGTGAAGTAGAATTATAGAATGAGCGTGCGCAGTCAATTATTAGCGACTCGGAAAAGTTATCATTGTATTTGTGTTTAGTGTTCATAAAATTCTATTCCTTGCTTTATATGTTGTGATGATACAACAGCATTAATACTTATCACTTCTTTGAATTAATTATACATATTGACAGATAAAAATACAATGCCGAATTGCACAATTTACATATTTGTATTAAAATAATATAGACATGTGCCGATTAAACTAAGGAGCAAAACACTTAATGAATATAATGAATGAAATTTCTGAACATATACAATATGGCAAGGCTAAAAAAATAAAAGAGCTTGTGCAAAAAGCGATTAACGATGGATTTTCCGCAAAGGAAATACTTGAAAATGGATTGCTTGTAGGAATGGATATTATCGGTGGAAAGTTTAAAGACGACGAGGTGTTTGTGCCGGAAGTTTTAGTAGCCGCAAGGGCAATGAATGTTGGGATGACATTGCTTAAACCCCTCCTGCAAGAAAACAGCACCGATAATATCGGCAAGGTGTGTATAGGCACTGTCCGAGGGGATTTGCATGACATAGGGAAAAATCTTGTTAAGATGATGCTTGAGGGCAAGGGGATAGAGGTAGTTGATATTGGCACCGATGTTCATCCCGATAAATTTCTTGAAACGGCGGTCAAAGAAAACTGCAAAATAGTGCTTTGCTCAGCACTGCTCACAACTACCCTAAACGAGTTGGATATTATAGTGAAAAAATTTGAAGAAGCGGGGCTTAGGAAAAAGATAAAAATCATGATAGGCGGAGCACCTGTAACACAGAAGTTTTGCAGTGATATTGGTGCCGATTATTACACGGTGGATGCCGCCAGCGCCGCAGATAAAGCGTTTGAATTACTTACAATATAAAATTTAGTGATAATAATCTTATGTGTGATTATTTTTATCAATCACTTTAAATTGCCAACCAATGTGGGCAAATTTAGCCTCCTAATATTACCCCGTATACCTTTCTCTGCCCACGAAGGAGAAAGGTATACGGGGTAGTTTACTTAAGTTCTTGCCATTGAATAGCAAATAAATATACTAAGGATTTAAAATCCTCTGTAACAATTCAAGGGGGTGAATTTTGTTAACATCTTTATTTTGCTGAGCGTATAAGATTAAAAGCAGTATTTCATATTGGCATAAGTACCACATACCAAAAGTCTCTCACCTTTACCCAACGAGAGATTTTTAAATTTAATTTTTTTACACCCTAAGCCCCTCATGAAGCACCCTCGCCGCCTTCTTCCTATTCTTATCAAATGCATGGGTGTAAATATCAAGCGTAGTGCTAACCTGTGCGTGACCAAGCAAACTTGACACCGTCGCCACATCTGCGCCCTTGCCAATAAGCACACTTGCTACACTGTGGCGAAGACTGTGTACATTTAGGTTGGTGGATAGATTGTGCTTTCTAAGTATCTTTTTAAATCTACTTGAGAATGTGTCTGGTAACATTGGCAAGTCTTTACCCTCTTGCCTAAATAAGTAGGTGTCACTACTTATTTCTCGCCCCTCATAGATCTTCATATGCTCTGTACAAAACTCTTTGTACTCCCTTAGCAGACTACTTAGTGTATCCGAAAAATACACATACCTATTACCACTTTTTGTTTTGGTATCTTTGGTAAATATTTCTTCCCCCTCAACTTTTACAGCGTTTCTCCTAATATGTATTGAGTTATCAGCCCAATTTATATCTCCCCATATTAGCCCTGTGCATTCACCACGGCGTATGCCTGTGGCTATGATTATCTTAAAATACACCTCATATTTTATACTCTCACCTTCCAAAGCTGAGAGTATTTTTTGTATTGTTTCTTCGTCTGCGATAACTTTTTCTCTCATTTGCCCGTGTGGTTTGTAGGTACGCCACGCTGGGTTGTGGCTTATGTAATCCTGTTCCATTGCCGAACTAAGTATACTGCATATTACCCCGTGTATGCCTTCGACACTGCTTTCCGATATAACACCGCCAGTTCGTATATTCTTCTCTTTTCGCATAAGATTATAGAAATTTCTGAAATGTTCGCTTTTCAAATCACGGAGTTTATAATGCCCAAGGTGTGGCAGTATTCTTTTTATATCAGATTCTGCTCGGTGTATTGTGGACTTAGCTAATTTTTGTGGCGCTACATCTACTCGCCATATCTCTATATACTGGGCTAAGGTTATGTTTTTATTTGTGGTTACAGGTAGGTTTTTAACCTCTTTCTCAAATAAAACTGCCTGCTCATTTAGCCATTTTTCAGTTTGCTTTTTAGTTAAACCCTCTGGTGGCTTGACTGTTTTCTGCTGTGACATTCTCCTTGTTCCTGTGTAGTCATAGCCTTTTGACACTACTATTAAATAGCTGTTCCCCCTCTGTCTGATGCTTGCCATTGTGGTCACTCCTCCTACTAAATTTTGTGTTTTCTAACTTGCCTTTTTTTCAATCATACGGTGTTATTCGTCGGTTAAATAGCTTTGTTATTCGCCCTCCTCCTGCCTTGTCTGATTTAAAAAATCCTGCGTTATCTTAACACCAAATTCAGCAGTAGCAGTGACTAACCCAACCTTTCTCTGCATTTCCTTATGGGACATTATTTTTAGCATTTCATTTACAGTGTTATAAATCTTGTGCATGTTTATGCCTTTAAGACCATGCTTTTTTCTGATTAAATTCAGCCTATATGTAAAAGATGATGGACACATTACATCACCATAAACTCCGGTGAAGATATATCCATCATCTTTTTTCATTGTATTAAGTTGTGCGATAATATTTTTGCTGAGAGATATTCCTTTAATCTGCCTTTTGCGAAGGTTTACATCTTCCCACCTAAGATTTACAATTTCAGTACGCTTCAAGCCTGTAGCAATTATCAGCGAGTAGTAAAGTTTATGATTGGGTAGTTCTTGTTCAAGGCATTTTACAAGGGTCTTTATCTCACTTACATCCACCTTTTTCACATCACCTACTATCTTTTTCTCGTATCGAAATGTTCTGAAAGCTGGGTTTATACTGAGATACCCCAGTGATACTGCTGTTTTAAATATCTCACAAATAACTCTGTGCAAATGCTCCCTTGCTGAGAAACTTAGCTTTGTTTCTACTTGTATTTGCCTATGAAATTTCTCTAAAATGTGTGGGGATATCTCGCTAATATTTAACTTTCCAATCCTTTCACATATTCGTTTGATATCCTCGTTGTTAATATTTTCTCCAATATCATAACGATACTTTTGTATGAATTCTGCTACTGTTATTATTTCTGTGTTGTTTTTTTCAGCTACAAAAATCTTCCTACCACTGTAATCATAACCCATAATTTTATTAGACATTCCCAATCTCTCCTCCTCAGTTTTATCCGACTGTGCTATCAGCCAAACACACAATACTACAAAGAAGGTAGCATGTCTACTGAAAAAAACTAATTCTACTTAAGCAACAATTATGCTGTGCGAATTGGTCGCTCTTTGCCGTCTTCATCTATATATGCAGTGCCCCCAAAGAGTATATTGTGCATACTCACTGCTGCTTTTTGCTTTGCTATGGTGTGTGGGTGACAGTAAGTTCGCTCCAAAAATGAGGTGTCGCCATGCCCTGCAAGCTCGGCTACGGTCTGCTTGTCCACACCATTATGAAGCATTGTTGATACGAAATAATGACGAAGTGTATGCAGATGAAAGGCTTTTGAGAAGCCTAACTCATCATAAATTTTCCGTATCGTCTTGCTGAATGTATCAGGGTGAATCATCTCGCCTTTATCATTGGTAAAGAGATATTCGCTCATTTTTATTCCCAGTTCCTCGCACTGTTTTTTCTTGTAATGATAATAGTTTGATACAATATCCCAAATATCTTGGCTGAGAAGTATATGCCTGTCTTTATTATTCTTAGTGCCTTTTTCCACCACACCGCTATATGGGAGTGAGGAACGAGAGCGACTAACTATTAATGTATACTTGCCCTCAAGCACTTTAAAATCCGACCACTTAAACGCACAGAGTTCACCACGGCGGCAACCTGTATATATTGCAAGAAAATAGTAATATCTAAAATGCTCAGGCAGTTCGAGGAGATAGTTCATAAATTCCAATATCTGACCGTCTGTCGGTATGACTTGCTCTACTTTTTCAGGTATAGGCAAATCAAGCATATGGGCAGGATTTCGCTGTATAATCTCGTTACGCTTGGCATCGGACAGCACGGCAGAAACTGCCACAAGGTGCTTTTGAACAGTGACTTCTTTTATCACTCTACCTTTATATGTGCGCTTTCTGATTTCATTTAGCATATTTTCAAGGGCTATTGGTTTTAGCCGATTTAACTTTATAGAGCCTATATGAGGGTAACACTTTTCTAAAAGTTTTCTGTATCCATTGATTGTGCTAACAGCATATTTCGTTTGTCGTTCCAGCCATTTAAGTGCAAATTCTTCAAATGTCATCTCACCAAACTCGCTAAACCCCAGTTTCACTTCTCGCTCAAACTCCTCTGCTGTGTGGTGAACATACTGCATAATGCTTCGTGCTTGTACGGATTTTGGCACTGTTATTGTCTTGGCTTTTGCTATCTTTTGCCCGTTTGGGCGATACCCATTGCATACTGTTATTTTAAATTTTCGCTCATTTATCTTTTTTATACTCGCCAAATGTTGTCCTCCTTTTAGTTGTAATCTTCCTCGTTATCATAATAAATATTGTCGTCATCATCAGTTTCACTATCGCCCAAACTATAATCAAGCTGTCCTGTAAAATCATCATAAAAGCTGTTTGGCTGTAACAAAGCATCTTGCTGATAGCGCATAGCATTTTCAATACTTGTCCGCTTTTTTGTAGCCTTAACTGCCTTTACACAGTCTTTGCGAAGCCGCTGAAGCTCAGTTGGCGACAGCTCCACAAGGCTGGCAAGGATATTATTCATCACCGAGAGTTCCACCGACAGCCCAAAAATATTGGGCATGGTTTGGCGCTCTATGTCATTTATGCCTTGACGAACACCTGCAATCACTGACTGGTTTAGGTAGTCACTATGCCCCTGTGTAATGAGATAGGAGAGATAAAAATCCAGTGCAATTTCGATAAACTCACTGCGGCTTTTTAACTTTAAACTCTGCATTTGCTTATCGATTTCATACAAAACTTCATCATCAACCGATATGTTTATTCGTGCCAATCGTCTTCAATCCTTTCCACAGGGCGGTCGCTATTTTGAAAATCCGCTATTGCTTCGAAGCTAATTCGCCCTTTAGTTTTCTGTACATCTCTAATTGCTTTGCCACGCACCCTGTAAATATCCTCGTCAGAAACATCAAACCCTGCCGCTAAAATATGCATTATCACCGACATATCAACAGCATATTTGAACATACCGCCTGATATTCTCTTGGCGAGATTTTGCGTTTGTTTATCTATGGCTTTGCTGATTTTATCCACTAAAATATCATTTTTTAATAGGCTGTTTGTGATTTCATTTTCGATAGCCTTTATATAAAAATCGTTGCGCGATTTGTATTCTCCTGTCGCAATACAGTTATCTACTTTCTCTAAAAGCTCCTTCCCTATGTGGATATTTGTTTTTATTTTCTCTGCTATGTTTATCACCGTCCTTTTTCTATATGCCACCATACTATACACCTACTAAAAGCCTTTAAAATAGCCGTTTGACATCGTCACTATGGGCAACATTGCACCAAAAAACAATATATGACACAATATACAGCACCTAACTTGTTTGTAACTGAACTTTAATAAATGGCTTTAACAGTGGGTTTCCTCGGTCGGCACTGCCGTCCGATGTGGTCGCAAGGGGGGCTTTAGACCACCTTGCTTTCTCCTGCTAAACTTTCATCCCCCTTATTCATCTTTGGTTTTTATCTTATGCCTCTAAATTCTGTGCGCTACCAACCCCAGTACATAGGCTGTATTGAGTGCTTTTAAGGTGCTTACACACTGCTAAACTGTGCTTTTCTGCCTTTGTTTTAATGTGGGTGGTATGTTTACCCTATGCGATGCTCTCACTCTCCGAATTCGTGCAAATTTGTGCGTTATTCGCCCCAGTATTAAACCTATCTTTAGCCATTTTAGACCTCAGCTCTGACAACTCCTTTTTAGGCGGTAATATAAGCCTAATTCCAAGCCTATCTCTTGGCAATTCACAGGTCATAGCACCATTTTCATCTTCTCTTTTAATTTTGAAAAATTCTGGGTGTTTTTCATTCGCAGTTTTAATTTTACGAATTAGTTTTTTGTTAATGTATAAATCTCAGCAATTTTTTCATGCTCGTTAAATAAAATTATAGTTTCTTTTTCTATATTAGTTAATTTCAAATTTCATCCTCCTTAATTTTTATCACAGGGACGATAGGGACAATTATTTTAAGCACAGCTTTCATCGTCACTATTGACACTAATTTTTATAATTTCAATAATTCTTGCGCCATTGCTTCTGCGAGAATTTGAGAGTATATCAGCCTTTTCAAGACTTCTGGAAAGTCTTTTTAAATTTTTACTTATAATTTTGTTAGAATAATTATCGGCACTGATATCACTCAGCAGTGCCGATAATTCAGAAGCATTTCCAATATAACTTTCTTTGTCTTCCATAAATTTTACAACCGCATTTATAAAATTAAAGTCACTCAAACTATTTTCAGAAAGCGAATCTGAAATTTTAATCCAATCGTTTTCATCAGTTCGCTCAACCTCAAGTTCTCTTGGCTCAATGTCACGACCGATGCAGTTTAGGTTTGCGACTTTTTCACCTCTCTGATTTTGAACAAGAGTGTACATTGTATCAACCACACCTTGCAGACCTGTTGAGCCTGTTATTTGATTAAAAGTGTCTTTGTCTTTCTGTTTTCTAAAGTGGTGGATAAGCAAAATCGAAACTTTATATT
>CAYJIJ010000002.1:68318-92608 GCA_964370185.1 uncultured Oscillospiraceae bacterium | reverse complement strand
TCAACTCTACCTGTAGCAACTGTACCACGACCTGTGATTGTGAATACATCTTCAACAGGCATTAGGAATGGTAGGTCAGCTTTACGTTCTGGAGTTGGGATATATGTGTCAACATTGTTCATAAGCTCAAGAATTGGAGCGTATGCTTCGTTTGATAGGTCGTTAGCAGCTTCAAGAGCCTGAAGAGCAGAACCTTTAACGATTGGAATATCGTCACCAGGGAATTCGTAGGAAGAGAGAAGCTCTCTGATTTCCATTTCAACAAGGTCAAGTAGTTCTGGATCGTCTACTTGGTCAGCTTTGTTCATGAAAACTACGATGTAAGGAACACCAACCTGACGGGAAAGTAGGATGTGCTCTCTTGTCTGAGGCATAGGGCCGTCAGCAGCAGAAACAACTAAGATAGCGCCGTCCATCTGAGCAGCACCTGTGATCATGTTCTTAACATAGTCAGCATGTCCTGGGCAGTCTACGTGAGCGTAGTGACGAGCTTCTGTTTGGTACTCAACATGAGCAGTATTGATTGTAATACCGCGTTCTCTTTCTTCTGGAGCCTTATCGATCATGTCGTAAGCCATGAATTCCGCATTGCCCTGAATACCGAGAGTTTTTGTGATAGCCGCTGTAAGAGTTGTTTTACCATGGTCAACGTGTCCGATTGTACCAATGTTAACGTGCGGCTTATTTCTTTCAAATTTTGCCTTTGCCATTGAAGTTTCCTCCTTTAAAATATAAAAATATTATTTTGGTTGTACTAAAAATTATTGTAGCAATTTTTAAATTAAATTGCAAGAGCAAAATGGGAATTTTTACGCATTATCTGCTTAAAATTAGTCCTTTTTGCTTCTTTCACTGATAATGCCTTCCGCAATGGATTTTGGCACTTCAATGTAGTGTGCAGGTTCCATAGAGTAGTTACCTCTACCCTGTGATCTCGAACGAAGGTCGGTTGCATAACCGAACATTTCAGAAAGAGGCACGAAGGATCTGATTTCCTGTGCACCAAACACTGCTTCCATACCTTGGATTTGACCACGGCGGGAGTTAAGGTCACCGATAACATCGCCCATGTAATCTTCAGGAACATTAACAGTAACTTTCATGATTGGCTCAAGGATAACAGGGTCTGCTTTTTTACAAGCTTCTTTGAAAGCCATAGAACCAGCGATTTTAAACGCCATTTCAGAGGAGTCAACCTCATGGTAGGAACCATCGTATAGAGTTACAAGTACATCAACTACATTGTAGCCTGCAAGTACACCTGTCTGCATTGCACCTCTGATACCTTGGTCAACCGCTGGGATGTATTCCTTAGGAATAGAACCACCAACAATTGCGTTTTTAAATTCGTAGCCTTTACCGCTTTCGTTAGGCTCAACTTTGATCTTAACATGACCGTATTGACCCTTACCACCGGACTGTCTTGCATATTTGTGATCCACATCAGCAAGTTTTCTGATGGTTTCTTTGTAAGCAACCTGTGGTTTACCTACATTAGCTTCTACTTTAAACTCTCTTAGAAGACGGTCAACAATGATTTCAAGATGGAGTTCACCCATACCTGCAATGATTGTCTGGCCTGTTTCTTCGTCAGTGTAAGTTTTAAATGTTGGATCTTCTTCTGCAAGCTTGGAAAGACCAATACCCATTTTTTCCTGTCCTGCTTTTGTTTTTGGTTCAATAGCAACACGGATAACTGGGTCTGGGAAATCCATTGATTCTAAGATTACCGGATGTTTAGGGTCACAGAGTGTGTCCCCAGTTGTGGTATTCTTAAGACCAACCGCAGCAGCAATATCGCCTGCGTATACAGTTTCGATATCTTTTCTGTGGTTAGCATGCATCTGAAGGATACGACCAAGTCTTTCTGTATTATCTTTTGTGGAGTTAAATACAGAAGTACCTGCGTTTACAGTACCGGAGTACACGCGGAAGAAGCAAAGTTTACCCACGAATGGGTCGGTAGCAATCTTAAACGCAAGAGCCGAGAAAGGCTCTTTGTCAGAAGAAGGCTTTGTGCACTCTTCGCCTGTATCAGGGTTAACACCCTTGATGTCTTCGATATCTGTTGGAGCTGGCATATAGTCAATTACTGCATCAAGCAGTTTTTGAACGCCTTTATTTCTGTAAGAAGTACCGCAAGTAACAGGGATAATCGCATTTGATAGCGTACCTGTTCTGATAGCAGATTTAATCTCATCGATGGAGAGCTCTTCTCCCTCGAGGTATTTAGCCATCAGCTCGTCGTCTTGTTCAGCACAAGCTTCCATAAGTGCCATACGGTATTCTTCAGCAGTTTCAGCCATATCTTCAGGAATATCCTGAACTTGAATATCTATTCCCTTATCATCCATATAGATGTAAGCTTTCATCTCTACAAGGTCGATAATACCTTTAAAGAACTGCTCAGCACCTATTGGTAGCTGAATTGGAATAGCATTACACTTTAAGCGATCCTGCATCATTTTTACAACATTAAAGAAGTCAGCTCCCATAATGTCCATTTTGTTTACATAAGCCATTCTCGGTACACGGTATTTATCAGCCTGTCTCCATACAGTTTCAGACTGTGGCTCAACGCCACCCTTTGCACAGAAAACGGTTACAGAACCGTCAAGTACACGGAGTGAACGCTCAACCTCAACGGTGAAGTCAACGTGACCGGGAGTATCAATAATGTTTACGCGATGACCCTTCCAGTGTGCAGTGGTAGCAGCAGAAGTAATTGTGATACCTCTTTCCTGTTCCTGCGCCATCCAGTCCATTGTCGCACTACCGTCATGTGTTTCACCGATTTTGTAGTTAACACCTGTGTAGTAGAGAATTCTCTCTGTGGTAGTAGTCTTACCAGCGTCAATGTGGGCCATTATGCCTATATTACGAGTGAGTTCCAGTGCAACCTCTCTTGGCATATTGTCCTCCTTAAAATTCATCTCTATCCGAGCATACACTCGGGGATTTGTTTGTACCCATTACTCCCACCGCATTTACATGCGGCAATAGGAGCAATATAAAGGTATTATTACCATCTGTAGTGAGCAAATGCTCTGTTGGCTTCCGCCATCTTGTGGGTATCTTCACGCTTTTTGCATGCACCACCGGTGCTGTTTAGAGCGTCGAGAATTTCTCCCGCAAGTCTTTCTTTCATTGTTCTTTCAGAACGTTTTCTTGAGTAAGTTGTAATCCATCTGAGTCCGAGTGTTTGTTTTCTCTCAGGTCTTACTTCCATTGGCACCTGATATGTGGCACCACCAACACGGCGAGCCTTAACTTCGAGTTCTGGCATAATGTTTTCCATAGCCTCTTCAAAAGCCTCTAAAGGTTCTTTACCGGTTTTTTCTTTTACAATGTCGAACGCACCGTATACAATCTTCTGGGATACACCCTTCTTACCGTCGAACATGATGTTGTTGATAAGACGTGTAACTAATTTGGATTTGTATAATGGATCCGGCAAAACATCACGTTTTGCTATTTGACCTCTTCTTGGCACTTCGCTTCCCTCCTTCACATAATGATATCATAGGTACTCGAAAGTGATAAAACTCTCGCTTGCACCATGCAGAGGCCCTTTATATATATAAATGGCGACTACAAAAGTAGCTAAGCTCAATTTTCTGTTTTATTACTTGCTAGCCCCAGCTTTTGGGCGTTTTGCTCCGTATTTGGAACGGCCCTGCATTCTCTTAGCAACCCCCTGAGTGTCGAGTGTACCACGAATAATATGGTAACGCACACCGGGAAGGTCTTTAACACGCCCGCCGCGAATTAGAACAACACTGTGCTCTTGTAGGTTATGACCGATACCTGGGATATAAGCTGTCGCTTCTATACCGTTTGTCAGTCTTACCCTCGCAACTTTTCTAAGCGCAGAGTTAGGTTTTTTAGGAGTCTGTGTTCTGATAGCAGTACACACGCCTCTCTTCTGGGGAGAACTGTGATCGATAAACTCTCTCTTTTTGGAGTTCCATCCCTTTTGAAGAGCAGGAGCAGTTGACTTCTTTTCGGAAACCTCTCTACCTTTTCTTACTAGCTGGTTAAAGGTTGGCATATTGCACCTCCTTACATATTTATTCTATCAAAACGAGCAATGAGCTCGATTAGATACAGGTATATTACTACCCAATAACATATAATATCACTACAGTTTTTCATTGTCAATAGCCATTTTGCTTTATCAGCAATTTAAATGCAGTAATTTATATTTTAAAGGGTTTTTTGGCTAATTTAACTGTAAAATAGGTTGATATTTGAGTTTTGGTATATTTCCTCTTCTACAAATACCCCTTGTTCTGCATCATACAGATAGTGATTGATTTCCATCCCCGCACTCGTGGTGTAATCTATTATTAGGTGGTGGGTCGCATCGTCCATGTCGCTGAAGATGGTAACCTCGGGAATGCCATTTTGCGCATACTGTCTCTCAAATGGATAAAAGTAGTTTGCTCCATCGAAAACCTCTACTGCAAAATCCTGTCCGTCGTCCCAGTAAAAATCACCATCTTCCCCCTGCTCGGCCGCTGTGTATACTCTAACATAACCCTCGGCGCCATCTATAAATGTATAGGGCATATCTCGGTAAACATTTAAATCAGAAAAATCCCCTGGTGTTTCACTCCCTAAAATAAGAACGGGGGTCTCGGCTTCTTCTACTTTAACTTCTGCCTCAGCAGAGCTTGAAGCTTCGCTTGATTGGTCGTCGGAAGGAGCGGTATTATCACATCCAGTTATTAAAAATGCAGTAATTAGTAGTGCTAAAAATATCTTATTTGTTCTATTCATATTTTGCCACCTTTACATTTTTTATATGTCTTTTTGCTGCTATAATCGTATTTCTGAGAAGTGTTAGCCTTGTCATCGGGCCAACTCCGCCCGGTACGGGGGTTATATATCCAGCAACTTCTTTTACATTTTCGAAATCGACATCTCCGCAAAGTTTGCCGTTTTCATCCTGATTTGTACCGACATCTATAACCATTGCGCCCTCTCTAACCATATCCTTGGTTATGTATCTGGGTTTACCCATTGCAACTATAAGTACATCGGCACTTCGGCAGATTTCTTTAAGATTTTTAGTGCGTGAGTGGCATATTGTAACTGTGCAATTTGCATGAAGCATTAAAAGCCCTATTGGCTTTCCAACAATATTACTCCTGCCTATAACTACGCATTTTTTACCATTTAAGTCCACTCCGCTATGTTTTATTATTTCCATAACTCCTGCAGGTGTACATGGTAGATAAACATAATCACCACTTACAATTTTGCCCACATTTTCCGGATGAAATACATCTACATCCTTTTTAGGGGTAATTGAGGATAAAATTGTATTTTGATTTATATGTGCTGGCAGAGGAAGTTGCACTAAAATGCCGTGAATTTCTCTGTCGTGATTTAGTTTATCTATCAGCTTTAAAAGCTCTTCCTGTGTTGTGTGCTCGGGCAAAATATATTCTTTGGAATAGATGCCAAGCTCCTTGCAGTCTTTTCCTCGATTACTTACATAGACTTGAGCTGCTGGGTCTTTCCCTACCAAAACAACTGCAAGCCCTGGATATACTCCCTGCTCCTTTAACTCATTAACCTCGCTTATAAGCTCCTCCCTGAGCTTTTTAGCTATCTTCTTTCCATCTATCACATTAGCCATTATGCCACCTCATTTTATTAAAGTCATAAAAACCACTCTGATTATTCCGAGTTTAAACTAATTATCAGCTCTCTTTATCTTCTTTTAAGAGCACCGCTTCATCTTCATCATCGAGCACAGCTTCTTTTTCATCTCCATTGTCGGATATTTTTGTTAAATCAATATTTTGAACAATGGTTTCAAGAGCGGATTCACCCGCAGTAGAAGTTGCAAGTATATTTTCCAATAATTTATCCTTGTACTCTTTTGAATGTCCATAAGGGATAAGGTATTCATTATCGTTTGCTTTTTTTATTTTGTTTTTAACATAAATCCAAATTATTGCCGCTATTATAACCGCAAATCCAGATAGCATTTGCGATATTCTTATATTTCCAAGCATGAGGCTATCGGTTCTAAGTCCTTCAACCACAAAACGCTCTGCGCCGTACCAGATGCAATAGAATAAGGTTATTTCACCATCGAATCGCCTTTTTTTAGTAAGCGTAGCAATGAGCAGAAAGCCTATTATACACCAAGCGGACTCATAAAAGAAAGTGGGGTGAACCGGCATACTCGGGTCAATAAACACCCCTTGTGAGGCGAGCTCTTCGCTCTGCCTTGTGAGGTATGCCACTATTGAAGGGCTTGTCATCCCCCATGGGAGTGTGGTATTAGAGCCAAATGCTTCGATATTAACGAAATTACCCCATCTCCCTATGCCTTGACCGAGTAAAAATGCAGTTAAAAACACATCTACTAAGGCAAGGACGGGTAGTCTTTTTCTCTTGGCTACATAAACACCTACTAACATGCCTCCGATAAGGCCTCCGTATATTGCTATGCCACCATTCCATATTTCGAATATAGATAATAAATCATCCTTATAATTCTCCCATGAAAAAGCGACAAAATATAATCTTGCTCCAACAATTCCACCTATCGCACCATATAAGAATACATCACTTACATCATCTGCGGTAAGCCCAAACTCGCCACTCCTCTTCATCGCATATAAAAGACCAAGCATTATGCCTGTTGCTGCAAATATGCCATACCAATACACGGTAAGTGGGCCAATTTCAAATGCAACTCTATTTAGCGGTATTTCCAGACCAAGGCCTGGAAAGGAAAGTATTTCCGTCATAAAATTCTCCTATCATCCCTCTACTATGTGGTGTGGGATATGAAATTTCCGTCCTAAATTTCTTTTGCAGAAACAACTGAAAGTGCTGACTGCTCTGTATCTATTGCAATAAGCCTTGAGGTTACATACTGAAACTCTGTTTCGGCAACAGCTTCTATTATATCATATAATCCGCAATCCATGAAATGTGTTTGCATCATAACTGTTGAGATTGTTTCGGGACGGGAATATAGTCCTATATATTTGCCATATATCGACTGCTTTGAGCGGTCGAAATCTTCTTTTGGTATTCCCTCTTTTTTCACTCGCTCTATCTCTGCTTTCAGTAGCTCAAATACTTTTTTAGGCTCCCTGCTCTCGCCTGAGAAGATTATAGAAGCATAGTCTCTTGCGGTAAAGACATCCGAACCGAATGTTGCATTTATTACTCCTGCATCATAGAGCTTTTTGTAGAAATCCCCTGTTTCACCTGTGAGAATATCCACAAGTACTTCGTCCGCAATCTGAGCTTTGAGTTGCTCGTCTTTTGGCAGTGCTATCCCCTTAAATCCAGCTTGGAAAAGTGGCATCGCTACTGGTAAACACTGATGAATATAGTTTTGATTAACTTCTTTTGGCTCATGGGGTGTTTGAGTGTAGAGCTTTTTATTATCTGCTTTTTTCAGAATTCTATCCGCTATTTGAGCGGCTTTATCTGCATCAAATCCACCCGCAACCGAAAGAACCATATTATTTAGATTGTAGAAAGTATTATAACAACGATAGAGAAGATCCGCATCTATTTTTGCAATGGACTCCACTGTACCAGCTATATCAATTCTCACTGGGTGATTTTTATACATAGCACAAAGCAGATTAAAGAATACTCTCCAATCGGGGTTGTCATCATACATTCTGATTTCCTGCCCAATGATCCCCTGCTCTTTTTCCACGGTCTGCTGTGTGAAATATGGGTTTGTTACAAAATCGAGCAGTATTTCAAAGGACTCTTCAAAATTGTCAGAGCAAGAAAAAAGATATGCTGTTTTATCAAAAGAAGTGTAGGCATTTGCACTTGCACCAGTTTTAGAAAATCTTGTAAAGGCGTCTCCCTTGTCACTCTCGAAAAGTTTATGCTCTAAGAAGTGCGCTATACCCTCGGGAACTGTTAGAAAATCTTCTTCGCCTTCAAGCTTAAAGCAGGTATCCACTGAGCCGTATTTTGTAGCAAAAAGTGCATATGTTGTACTAAACCCCTGCATTGGGCAAAGAAGTATCGTAAGCCCTGACGGATGATTTATTTTTATATAGTTTTCATCAAGTCTTTTTGAAGTAATTATTTCTCTCATTTTGCTACCTCGTTTCCAGTTAAGAAATATATAGTATCGAGTGTGATACGTGAAGCCGCTTCTTTTAAATCTGCGACTGTAATTTCATCAAGTAGTTTTGCTTCTTCGGAGGGCGAAACCTTCGTGCCGCAAATTATTTGGGACATATACCAATCCTCTGTTGATCCAAGCCCATCCTCAACTGAATTAAGGCTGTTTTTCATTGCAAGTCTTGCACTTTGGATTTCTTCTTCGGTTATTTCACCATTTTTGCAAAGCTCAAGCTGTTTTAAAATCTCCGCCTTAGCCTTTTCTGCATTTTGAGCTTCTACACCGCTATCCACCATCATAATGCCCGTTATTTTATCCATCCTTGCCGCACAATAATAACAGAGGCTGAGCTTTTCCCTTACATTTTGAAAGAGTTTTGAAGTTGGTGTGGCACCGTAGAGTGCTATTAGAAGTCTTGTTGTGTTTAGAGCTTTTGCGTCTATATATTTGCCAGTTCTAAAGCCCATTACAAGCTTTGATTGGCTAACATCCATTTTTTCTGTAATCTCTTTTGTTTTTTCTGCATTTTCTCTCCCCCTTATCAGCGGGTACTGCTGGGGTTCTCTGTCAACATTTTCAAATGCAGATTTAATTATGTCCATAGCGGACTGAGGGTTTGAGCATCCAACCATCATTATTTCCACTGCGGAAGTTCTTACAAGTTCCTTATATTGCTCATATGCAGCTTTTGTGGTAATTCCATCTACCTCATCACTATATCCGTATTTTTTTATTGCAAAAAGCTCACCCTCACACATAATTTCTTTGCATTTGAGCATAGCATAGCTTCTTTTATCATTTATCTCCGCTTCAATTGTGTCAAATAAAAACTGCTTTTCGAGTGAAGCTATGTGGGAATCAAATTCTCCGTTTGGTGCGTGTGGCTTTAGTGCTACTTCACAGAGGAGTGTGGCAATTTCTTTTATTATATCTTCATTATTTAATGCAAACCTACTGTCTATTCCCTGTATTGATACATCTATAACCTGATATGCTCCGTATTTTGAAATATCAGTACTCAGTGAAGCACCGTATAGGTTTGCTAATTTCCTGTTTAGTGCTAAGAAATCCGTATATTTTTCGCATCCTTGGCGGAGAATGAAAGGTATTAGAGCATTTACTGTAGCTTTTTCCCTGTCGCATTTTGTGATGAAATTTATTGTTAAACGATTATGTTTAAACTTTTTATCCATTGAGTAATTAAAATTAATCCCCTTACCAATGGAGGTAGTTGATAAATTATAGCTCATAAAAAGCTCCTTTCGACTGTAAAATTTTGTTGATTATTAATCTTAGCATATTTTCACATAATAAACAACAGCTTTTTGTTAAATAAAGCATTAATGCCGTTTTCTTTTAACTGCGCATATTATTCTACTATCTGCTATTGTAAGCCATTTTGTGGGTATATATACTTTTAGGGGTGCTTTTTGTTTTTATGCACCGAATATTTTTATAAAACTAAGTATAAATTTAGCTTATTCACACCGACTACACCCGGTGGAATAAGCTAAAAGATTTTTATAAAAATAGGCTGATTGCACAATAAACCAGCAGTAATGCCATTATAGTATTTGTGGTCTTGGCGTAATTTGAAAACAGTAGTTTAAACACAGAGCCAAAGCCCGACCACAGCAGTGTACAGATAAATCCAATAAATGCGAGCAACAAGGCGAATAGTATCAATGGAAGTATTTCATCATCGTAAAAAGGAAGTATGTATGCCTGCATTGAAACGATGCAGTATATGTATATTTTAGGATTAATGAACTGAAGTAATAAACCTGAAGCAAATCCACTTTTAGCATAATTATCACTAATTTCGCCACTGCTTTTAAAGGTTTTATAGGCGAGATATAGCATATATATTGCACCTATTACGAGCATTGGAAATTCTATTGCAGGCACTAAAGAAGAGAAAAAACTGCTTAGTAATGTACAAACAATCATTACTATCGAAAGTCCACCTAAGACCCCCATATTAAAGGGCAGTGCTTTTAAAAATCCATGGCGTCCTGCGTTTGACATTGACATAATATTATTAGGTCCCGGTGTGATTGCTGTGATAAATGCATATGTAAGAAAATTTAGCCAACTGAACATAAAAATTTACTCCTATAAACTATATAAAACAATTAATTTTTAAATGGCATTCTCCTCATTAAAAATGGGGAGAATACCATTTATATGTTTTTATTTATTTCACATCTACTACGATGCAGGTATCGGTGGCTTGCGTTTAGCTTTTTTAGCCGGTGCAAGCATTGCTGTAATCGGTGATGCGGGGAGTTTTAGTGGGTTTTTAATAACTATCGGCTCCTCTGTCTTTGCAACACAGCCTTTGGTAATCACAATTTTCTCTATTGTGTGGTCCCCTGGCGCTTCATACATGAGCTTTCCAAGTATATCTTCCATTATGGAGCGCAGACCCCTTGCACCGATTTTTCTCTCAATTGCAAGCTCTGCTACCGCTTTAAGTGCATCTTCTTCAAACTCGAGCATAATGCCATCAAGCTCAAAAAGATGTGCATATTGTTTTATCATAGCATTTTTAGGCTCGGAGAGAATTCTCACCAAGGATTCTGCGTCCAAATTTTCTAAAGTAGCTACAACTGGCAGACGACCTACAAGCTCGGGGATAATACCAAATTTGATTAAATCCTGTGGTGTGAGCTTTTTCATTAGTGCGTCCCTGTCTTTTAATTTGTTTTCAGAAGCTGTTTCACTGCCAAATCCTATTACTGTTTTAGCAGTTCTCTTCTCGATAACTTTTTCTATTCCCTCAAATGCGCCGCCACAGATAAATAGTATATTTGTGGTGTCAACCTGTATAAACTCTTGCTGTGGATGCTTTCTACCGCCCTGTGGGGGGACATTTGATACAGTACCCTCAAGTATTTTAAGCAGTGCTTGTTGCACACCTTCACCGCTTACATCCCTTGTTATGGATGGGTTTTCACTTTTTCGTGTGATTTTATCAATTTCGTCGATATATATAATGCCTTGTTCAGCTTTTTTTACATCAAAATCAGCAGCCTGTATTAGCTTTAATAAGATGTTTTCCACATCTTCACCCACATAGCCTGCCTCTGTTAAAGTGGTGGCATCTGCAATTGCAAAAGGTACACCTAAAATTCTTGCAAGTGATTGAGCGAGGAGTGTTTTTCCTACACCTGTTGGCCCAACGAGCAAAATATTGCTCTTTTGTAGTTCAACATCGCTACTATTTCCCATGATAATTCTCTTATAATGATTATATACTGCAACTGCAAGGGAAATTTTTGCGCCTTCTTGCCCTATTACATATTCATCGAGTATCTCTTTTATTTCTACTGGCTTTAACACCTGTATATCATTTAATTCTTTACCTTTTTTTGTCTTTACTTGTGGATATTCTTCTTCAAGTATACCAGTGCATAAATCAACACATTCATTACAGATACAAACTCCCGGCCCTGCAATGAGTCTATTTACCTGCTCCTGTGTTTTATTGCAAAAAGAACATCTTAGATTTCTGCTATCTTCCCTGCTCATTAAATCCTCCTAATTACTTCTTGTACATTACCTTGTCAACTATCCCATATTCACAAGCTTCCTCGGCAGTCAAAAAGTTATCGCGCTCTGTTGCTTCAATAATTTCTTCGAGTGGCTTACCTGTGTTTTCAGCCAAAATTTTATTGAGCCTGTCTTTTACGCGAATTAATCTGTCGGCATGGATGCGAATATCCGTCACCTGTCCCTGCGCGCCTGCTAAAGGCTGATGAATCATAACTTCGCTATTTGGTAGGCAAAAACGCTTGCCTTTAGCCCCAGAGGACAATAAAAAAGCACCCATGGACGCCGCCATACCCATGCAGATTGTTGATACATCGCATTTAATATGATTCATTGTATCATATATTGCAAGACCTGCAGTTACAGAACCACCGGGTGAGTTTATATAAAGATATATATCCTTATCAGGATCCTGTCCTTCAAGATATAATAGCTGTGAAACTATTAAGCTTGCAGTTACATCGGTCACCTGCTCATGTAGCATTATAATTCTGTCGTTTAAAAGTCTTGAATAGATATCGTAGGAGCGTTCCCCCCTACCTGTTTGTTCTACTACCATTGGCACTAAGCTCATAATAAATTCCTCCATAATCATTTGATTGTAAATACACTATCATTATAGGCTATTATAATAAATTTTAACTCCGAATTTTGTAGAATGGATGATAAAATAAATTTGCTATACTAAATAATACAATAGAACTTATAAAAAAGCAATAGTTTTTACTGAGTACGCTTTTTGCAGTCCTATTATGCTCTTTTATTTTGTATTATGAGATAGGTGGTTTTACTTTATCCTATAAAACGGCACTCGTAAAATACGAATGCCGTTTAGAGATATTGTTTTAATTATTTATCGTCGCTTTTTTTAGCTTTTTTCTTCTTAGCTTCTTTTTCTTCTTTTTCTTTTGGCTCTTTGTCTTCCTTAGCCTTTTTTGAAGCTTTTTTTTCAGCTTTTGCTTTTTCAGCAGGTGCAACCACGGCTGTGTCCCTTACAAGGTCGATAGCCTTAGAGCAAACTATATCTTTTTCGATAGCCGCAGAGCTTATAGCTTGTTTTGCTCTTGCAGCATCAACGCCGTAATGAGCCGCTACTTTTTCATATTCAGCTTCTATTTCTTCAGCAGTTGCAGTAAAGCCTTCAACTTCAGCGATTTTTTCCATTGCAAGTCTGGTTTTTACCTGTGCTTCAGCTTGTGCAGCAAAGGATTTTCTGAATGTTTCCATATCGCTCTGTGTGTACTGGAGATATGTTTGAAGATTTAGTCCCTGCATTTGAAGTCTGCTATCAAAATCAGCTGCCATTTCATCAATTCTGCTTTCAAACATTACCTGTGGAATATCGGCTGTCATGTTTGTTGCAACTGTTTCCATTAGTTTATTTTCAAATTGTTCCTGAGCTGCAGTTTCTTTAGAAGTGATAAGTTTTGTTTTTATATCTTCTTTAAGCTCTGCAAGTGTGTCGAACTCGCTTACATCTTTTGCAAATTCGTCATCAATTTCAGGTGTTTCTTTTGCTTTTATTTCGTGAAGTTTTACTTTAAACACTGCAGGTTTGCCCTTTAGCTCTTCAGCGTGGTAATCTTCTGGGAATGAAACATTTACATCGAATTCATCGCCTGTATTATGTCCTACAACTTGCTCTTCAAAGC
This sequence comes from uncultured Oscillospiraceae bacterium, assembly GCA_964370185.1. GTDB lineage: Bacteria > Bacillota > Clostridia > Oscillospirales > Ruminococcaceae > CAYJEQ01. The sequence goes on along the minus strand of CAYJIJ010000002.1, from coordinate 79,270 downwards.
CTGGGATGAATTGACCCGAGCCGAGAGTAAGTGTAAAGTTTCCGCCCTTGCCACCATCAAAAGGTACATCATCAATGAAGCCTTCGAAGTCGATTGTGGTTATATCGCCATCCTTTGCCGCTCTGCCCTCAACTGTTATTACTCTTGAGTTTCTGTCGGAAAGTCTTGCTAATTCGTTTTCAATTTCTTCTTCTTCGACTACTGCCACTGTTTTTTCTGCGCTAATGCCTTTGTATTCACCAAGTGTAACTTCTGGTTTAACGCTAACTGTTGCTTTAAACATAAAGCCATCTTCAGTAACTTCATCAATTTCGATGTCCGCTCTTTCAACGGGCTCTGCATCTATTTCATCAAGTGCTTTAACATAAGCCGCTGGGTAGCACTCATTTATTGCATCTTCATAAAAAGCTTCGATACCATATCTTTTTATTATCATAGCTCTTGGTGCTTTACCTTTTCTAAATCCTGGTACATTGATTTCTTTTGAGTTTTTTTCTATGGATCTTTCCACAGCAGCTGCAAACTCTTCTTTTTCCACCTGAATTTTTAGCTCGATTTTACTGTTTTCGAGCTTTTGATTTTCAATTATCTTCATTTTACTGCTCCAGTCCGTCGCTTTGCATCGACAAATAATTTAATTTATTCATACTCCCATCATGCAAAGTTGGTAAATGATAAGAGCTTTATTATATCTTGGAACAAATAAAGTGTTTACTCATCCCAAACAATATTAATACAATAGTAGATTATATCACATTAAAAAACAAAATGCTACCCTCTTTTTTACAAAAAACTGCGATTATTTAGCTTTTTAGGATTTTTTTAACTTTATTCGGTGAAATCCTTTGTGTCACTTAACTTTTAAAGGGTTAAAACTCAGAAAATCTGCTGAAACAAGGTTGAAATCAATTCCTAAATAACTGCCGTTTATAGCATATCTATGCCCTGCTCCGTGAATATGCCCATAGTAGCATTTTTCTATACTGAATTCTTTCATCAAATCATATATTGGCTGTGAAATTTCATTATGATATACGGGTGGGTAATGTAAAAACACTATTTTTTCCACATCTTCTTTTACTGTATCAAGGGATAATTTAAGCCTTTGCGCCTCTCTTAGGATAATCTTTTTATCAAATTCTTCGCCGCTTTCAAATATCCAACCCCTTGAACCACAAACAGCTACACCCTCTATAATATATGAATTATTATGTAGGATTTTCAGAGTGTGCAAATCGTTTTCTTCAAAGAAAGTAGAAATTTTGCTTATTGTAGTCCACCAGTAATCATGGTTTCCCTTTAGCATTATTTTTTGTCCTGGGAGTTTATTTATAAATTTAAAATCTTCAAGCGAGTCATTTAAACTCATGCCCCATGATATATCACCGCAAATTATAACTGTGTCTTCATCTTTTATGTTTTCAGTCCAGTTTTTTTCAATTCGCTGAGTATAGTTATCCCATCCATCAAATACATCCATAGGTTTTTCACAGGAGAGTGACAAATGTAGGTCGCCTATTGCATATATTGACAAAAGCCCCACTCCCTTTCTTTTTTGTATTGTTTTGATTTAATCAATTTTTGGTATAATATATTCAACTTTACAAATAATAAATAAGCCCTAATAATCGGGGAAATTAAAATTATTTGAGGAGATTTTATCTATGGAAAATATGCTTTCAGGCAATCAGTCTATTTCTGGGGTATCCTGTGCAGTGAAAAATTGTGAGCACAACTGCGAAAACAGATGCTATGCACAAAATGTAACAATAGGCCCACAATTCGCATCATGTTCTGGTGAAACGGTTTGTGACACATTTAAACCTAAATGTTAGCGGGCTATTTCCCTACGCAAAATGTGAAAATATTTTCTGAGATATCCCCTCGCTTTTTTGCTTTGGGGATATCTCTTTTACTTAAATTAGATATTTAAAATTTTTAAAACTTCGTCACACATATTTTCTTTATCAATAATCTGCATAAATCTAACATCTTTGTTTTTAAGCACTTTTAGACTCTCTGGAATGTTAAGCCCTGTTTTTTCTTCGATTGTTTCTGCCGCTGTAAAGTCGTCAGCTATATTTTCGCCGAGAGCTTCCATGACACTCACAGGGAATTTATATGGGCTTGCGGTTGAGGCGATAATTGTTTTAGTATTATCATTAGTAGATTTTTTATAATCTTCATATACTTTTATAGCCACTGCTGTGTGGGTATCGCAGATATATGAGTATTTATCAAATACATTTTTTATTGTCTTTTTAGTTTCCTCTTCATCACAAAATCCACCATAAAAATTTGCTTGTATCGACTTAATTTGCTCGTCCGATAATGAATAATTACCGAGCTGTGTAAGGTTTTCCATAAGCTTTGCAACTTCTTCGTCGTCCCTGCCTACGCATTCAAATATAAGTCTTTCTAAGTTTGAGGATATTAGTATGTCCATCGAGGGTGAGTTGGTTGGATAGAAAGGTCTGTTTCTATCATACTTACCACTTGTTAAGAAATCTGTAAGGACATTGTTTTTATTTGAAGCGCATATTAGCTTTTCAATTGGAAGCCCCATTTGTTTTGCATAATATGCAGCTAAGATATTGCCAAAGTTTCCAGTGGGTACAACTACATTCACTCTATCGCCTATTGCAATTTCTTCATCCTTTAAAAGTGCGGCATAGGAGCTAAAATAATAGACTATCTGTGGGAGTAATCTACCCCAGTTAATAGAATTTGCACTTGAAAACTGCATATCTTTTTCTGCTAATTTATTTTTAATATCATTCGATGTAAAAATTTCTTTAACACCGCTTTGTGCATGGTCAAAATTTCCTTTAATGGCTACAACGGCTACATTTTCGCCCTCCTGTGTTGCCATTTGAAGCTTTTGCATATTACTAACGCCATCTTCTGGGTAAAACACCACCATCTTAGTGCCTGGCACATCCTTAAAGCCCTCAAGTGCGGCTTTACCTGTATCGCCCGAAGTTGCTACAAGGATAACTATATCATTGTTTACACCTGTTTTCTTGGCGGAAACTGTCATAAATCTTGGCAATATTTGAAGTGCCATATCTTTAAATGCGCAGGTTGGGCCATGCCACAATTCAAGCATATAAATATTGGGCGATAACTTTGATATTGGTGCTTTTTCTTCACAGTCAAATCCATCGTGGTCATATGCGCCTTTTACACAGCCTGTAATCTCTTCGGCTGTAAAATCCGTAAGGTATAGTGAAATAATTTTTTCGGCTATTGCAAGATAATTTTTATCTTTAAGTTTATCTATTTCTTCAAGTGAAATTTGTGGTATGGACTCAGGCACAAATAATCCACCCTCGGGTGATATTCCCGTTGCAATTGCCTGTGAAGCCTCTACTTTATTTTGCTTATCCCTTGTGCTTATATAATACATATTTCCCTCCGAATTTTTAAATCTTCTATATCCTCTATCAAACTTGTCTTTTTGCAGTTTACCACAAAAATAAATTATACGCAATAATTTTTATAGATATTTGCTGATAATATAGATGTTTGGCTTTTTATATATTTTCCCCTTCTATTGATGGCGGAAGATATATTGGGATGCCTCTTTTAATGTTTATTGTGCAATATTTTATCTATAAAATAGTATTACACTCTATATCCTTATAAATAAGTTTCAACTTCTGAAATCATACCTAATTTATAGGCGTCAAGGAGCATATTTAAGTCCTCTATTTGGATTTTCAACTCATCGCCTATGTCCGTATCCTCAACTAAAAGCCTTTTTTGCACTGTTTCAATAACTTCCGACTCTGAGTTTATATCATGATTTTCATATATTGCCTTATCAGTAGTTTCAAAGGCGCTGTGGCGCATTAATCGCAAGCAATATGAATTGTATGTAAGTGTGTAGCCTGCTATACCTGTTGTTGATTGATAATGCCTGCAAAAACCACCATCTATATTGATATGCATACCTTTTGCTTTTAGGGGGCTTTCACCGTCCTTAATCTTTACTGGCATGTGTCCATTTATAATATGGGATTTTTCTGGGTCAAGCCCGAATTCTACCATAATCTTTTTGCAGTAGTCCGTGCTGTCTATAAAGCTGTAATATGGGTCTTTCCTTTCCTTCCATGCACTTTCATCTGCAATGAAGAGCCTTTCAAAAGTAGTCATCGCATGCCGTCCAAAGAGCGGTGAATGGCTTCCACACCACATGTACCAGATAAAATCCTGTCCTTCTTGTTTAGCCACCGAACCCACTTTGGCATAGTAGGCATGTCGTGCAAGCCTATCGGCGGTATCTAAGAGCTCTTTGCCGCTTACAAATCTTCCCTCTAACTTCACCTTGGAGAAACTTCCATCTTTGTCAGTTGGCACACAGCCATGGTAGAGAAGATTTGAATTATAGCATTTGTACACACTTCCTACATTGTATAGGAATGATATATGCTTTTGTAGTTTTTCACTCTGCAAAAACGCTCTTCTTAATTCTTTAACTACATTGCGTTCTTCTGTGGTGAGTTCATAGGGATTATCTGGGTTTACAGTAGGGAGATCGGTATCTTTTAAATTATGTGTTACCCCGTCTATTATCACTGTTTTATTTTTATAATCAATTTTGTCGAGAAGAAGCCTGTTTTGCATGTCAAAATTTGGATTGCGCTTTATGGCTTGACCCTCCAATTTCAGCATTATGATACATATCGCCTTGCGCATTTTTGTGATTACTTCTTTATCGTTTTCCTCTACAAGGTTTTCAAATTGTTTTGGTGTGAACGCACTGCTCTCGCCATAATGATGCGCCGCAAATGTTATTAGAGGTCTTAAGCTAATCCCATATCCCATTTCAAGCATATCCATGCAACCAAATCTAAGGCTTATATTCATCACATTTGCAATGCATGCATCACTTCCTGCGGCGGCACCCATCCATAGTATGTCGTGATTGCCCCATTGTATATCCACGCTGTGATGATTCATCAAGGTATCCATAACTATATCAGCCCTTGCGCCTCTGTCGTAAATATCGCCTATTATATGCAGCCTATCCACCGCAAGGCGCTTTATTGTATCTGCCATAGCAACAATAAAGGCATCTGATGCACCTGTGTCAATTACCGTTTTTATAATTTTATTATAATAGCTCTGCTTATTCTTTTCCTCATATCTCGCATGCAAAAGCTCATCTATGATATATGCAAAATCCTCGGGTAGTGATTTTCTTACTTTTGAGCGAGTGTATTTTGATGCCACAAGTTTGCATATTTCTATAAGTTGTATCAGTACATCATAGTACCATTGTTGCATTTCTAATTTTTTTTCTTTTCTTAGGTGAAGTTTTTGCACAGGGTAATAGATTAGGGTGGCGAGCTCATCACGCTCGGTATCCGAGAGTGTTTCCCCATATATATTTTGAATTTTTTCCCTGATTACTCCTGAGGCACTATTTAAAATGTGTACAAAAGCTTCGTGTTCCCCATGTATATCGCTTACAAAATGCTCGGTGCTTTTAGGAAGCTTGAGTATTGCATTTAGATTTATTATTTCTGATGATACTTTTTGGATTGTTGTAAATCTTTTGCTGAGAGCTGATAAGAATTTCATGTTTTGGTCTATTTCTTCCCTGTTGTACATTTTATCGCCTCCATAATTTTGTAAATCTATATAACTGATAGTAATTGTATCATAAATTAAAGCCTTTTAGAAGTAAAATAAGGAAAAATAAAAACTTTCTTAGAATAATCTACTATACTAACTATAAAATTTAAAAAAATATATTTTTTTTGAAAATAATGTATAATTATAAACTTCCCTTAATAGATAAAACCCATGCCGACTACTCCTCAGTTAGTGAGAAAATGGCATAGGTTTGTATATTTTTTATAAAAATTGATGTCTTAGTAAGCTTAATTATTTCACATATCATCTCATCCACTCGGGGTCCTCTTTTAAATAAGCTTTTTGTTTATTGTTTTCGCAGTATTGCATAAGCTCTAAAATCCCTTTTTCATCCACTAATTTTTCGATAATATCCTCTGGTATGTGATTAGAAAATGGGCAGGCTGTAACACATGTTCCACAGTCCGTACCAAATTTTAGCCATGTGCTAAAGCATTTATCATCGCTAAAATATCCCTCTTCTTCGGAAAGGATAGCCCTTCCGGGACATACCTTTGCACAGCGCATACATATTTTGCAGAATTTGCTGAGCTTAGGTTTTAGTGGTTCATCGGGTATTAGCGGAATATCGGTTAGTACTGCACCAAGTCTTATTCGTGAGCCATATTTTTCTGTAAGCATCAAGCCATTAGCACCTATTTCACCAATACCTGCTTCTACTGCAAGAGGTACAAGCGGCATAAAATAGTCACCATCCATATTGTTTCTCGCCCTGTATCCAAGCTGCCTTATGTAGTAAGAAAGCTGAAGCCCACCGACTGCCGCATCCATATAGCCCTGTGTAGCCGCTATTGCCGCAGGTAATCTCGGAGCACAAAAAAACATCTCCTCTATCATTTCGTATGCAAAAACCACTGCATATGGGTAGTCTTCTTTAACCTCTTTGCCATATTTTTCGGGCGGCCTGCCGTGGTGGGAGTAATAGAGCTCGGGAGTCATTTTTACAATTCCAATTAGCTTTGCACCGTAATATCCCATAAGCCCTTTTATATGTTTGGTAAAATCTTCTGCACTGCCCCGAATTTTTTCGACTTCGGGCTCTCCGTCAGAAAATTGACGAAGGTCTGAAAGAAGCTTAAAATTGGCATCGACTATATTTGAATACTGCTTATGAAAGAATTTTGCTGTGGTATTACCTTGCATGGGGCGTGCACGGAATGCGTCGTCACATTCCTTTTGCATTGGATTTTTACTGTAATAATCCTCATTGCTTTTGCTACCTGTCTCATAGGTTAGCCTTGCAAACATTATATCTCTTTCATCCGACTGTTTCAAAGTATTCGCCCCTTTAATAAGTAATAATCATGGATAATGCTCTATATGGTAAACTAAATTTAAAAGAAAACCACCTGAAATTTAGGCTTAACAGCTAATTTTTAGGTGGTTTTATGACAGATGCTATTATCTGTAAATTATTTCATCCCTACCTGGGCCATTCGACACCATGGTAATTGGTACTTCAAGCTCTTTTTCAATGAACTCGATATATTTTTTGCAGTTTTCGGGTAGGTCATTGTAATTTTTAATGCCTCTAATTTCTGTATTCCATCCCTGGAGTGTGTGATAAACAGGTTTTGCTTTATTTAATATGTTTGTAGTTGGGAAATCCCTTATCACCTTGCCATCCACTTCATAACCAACACAAATATGAAGCTCGTCGAGGTAGCCAAGCACATCAATAACTGTTAGTGCTGCCTCTGTTGCTCCCTGCACTCTACAACCATATCTTGAAGCTACCGCATCAAACCATCCCATTCTGCGAGGTCTGCCGGTTGTGGCACCGTATTCGCCGCCATCGCCGCCTCTTCTGCGCAGTTCGTCAGCTTCTTCTCCAAAAATTTCACTCACGAATGCACCTGCGCCCACCGCACTTGAATAAGCTTTTACCACTGCGGTAATTTGCTTTATTTCATATGGTGGGATACCTGCGCCTATTGCTCCATATGATGCAAGTGTGGAAGAGGAGGTAACCATTGGATATATGCCGTGGTCGGGGTCTTTAAGTGAGCCAAGCTGACCTTCAAGCAGTATCGTTTTACCTTCTTTTATAGCATTGTGAAGATATAGTGAAACATCACAAACATAGGGTTTTATCATCTCTCTTTGCTCCATAAGTGTTGCAAATAGGGCTTTAGGGTCGATAAGTGGCTTTTTATAAAGATGCTCAAGCATAACATTTTTCAGAAGTGCTACGCGCTCTACTTTTTCCATTAGTGACTCTTCGTCGAATAATTCTGAAACTTGAAATCCGATTTTAGCGTATTTATCCGAGTAAAAAGGCGCTATCCCTGACTTTGTGGAGCCGAAAGATTTTCCTGCTAACCTTTCCTCTTCGTAGGCATCAAGCTCCATGTGATATGGAAGCATTAACTGCGCTCTATCGGACACAAGAATACTTGGTTTTGGCACGCCTTTGTCCGTTAAGGATTTTATTTCATTTATAAGGTATGGGATATTTAAAGCCACACCATTACCTATGATGCTTGTGGTATGATCATAAAACACTCCTGAGGGTAGCAGATGAAGTGCAAATTTACCGTAATTATTAATTATTGTATGTCCAGCATTGCTACCGCCTTGATATCTGATTATTATATCCGATTCCTTTGCAAGCATATCGGTAATTTTACCCTTGCCCTCGTCACCCCAGTTGGCGCCGACTATCGCTCGAACCATTATTTTTTCCCCCTAAATTTAATTTTAAGCCAGTAAATAGTATATATCAAGTTGACTATAAAATCAAATTTTTTATTTTGTATTTTTTAGTTATACGTTTATTTCGGCTTTTACACCCAATAATTCTCTATTCTCTGCAAGTATAGGATTAATAATCTCTGTAAGGTATTCAGCCACTTGTTCAGGTGCGCGGCCTACATATAGTTCTGGTTTCATCGTTTCCATGAGTGCATTGTAGTCAAGCCCAAATGATTTATCAGCGGCAATGAGCTCTATTAAATTGTTTTCAAGCCCTTTTTCCTTTACATTTCTGCCTGCTTCCATAGAGAGGGTGCGAATATTTTCATGCAATTCCTGCCTGTCACCACCTGCTTTTACTGCCGCCATCATGATGTTTTCCGTTGCCATAAATGGAAGCTCAGCCATGAAGTGCTTTTCAATTACTTTAGGGTAAACCACAAGCCCATCAACTACATTTATGTATAAATCCAAAATGCCGTCAACTGCCAAAAAGCCTTCGGGTATGCTCAGGCGTTTGTTTGCAGAGTCGTCAAGTGTGCGCTCAAACCACTGTGTTGAAGCCACTAACATCGGATTCATAACATCTGACATCACATAGTTTGCAAGTGATGCCATTCTCTCGCTTCTCATTGGATTGCGTTTATACGCCATGGCAGAGGAACCTATTTGATTTTTTTCAAAGGGCTCTTCAATTTCTTTTAGATGCTGTAATAGTCTTATATCATTTGAAAATTTATGTGCACTCTGCGCTATACCTGCCAAAACAGAAAGTACCCTTGTGTCGATCTTTCTTGAATATGTCTGTCCTGAAACTGGATAGCAGTCGTTAAAGCCCATTTTTTCAGCTATTATTTTATCGGCTTTACGGCATTTATCGTGGTCGCCGTCGAAAAGCTCTAAAAAGCTTGCCTGTGTGCCCGTTGTCCCCTTAGAGCCTAAAAGCTTCATATTCTCAATCACATGGTCTATATCCTCTAAATCAAGATAGAGCTCTTGTAGCCATAGAGTTGCCCTTTTGCCTACAGTCGTTGGCTGTGCAGGCTGAAAATGTGTAAAGGCAAGGGTTGGTAGGTCTTTATATTCCTCAGCAAATTTTGCGAGGTTTGCCATTACATTTAATAGCTTTTTACGCACGAGGGAGAGTGCTTCAGTCATTAGAATAATGTCGGTATTATCTCCTACATAACATGAGGTAGCTCCTAAGTGTATTATTCCCTTAGCATTCGGGCACTGCTCACCATATGCATATACATGACTCATTACATCGTGGCGCACGAGTTTTTCCCTCTCCTTTGCCACTTCGTAATTAATATTGTCTACATTTGCTCTAAGTTCCGCTATTTGCTCATCTGTAATCGCTATTCCAAGCTCTTTTTCAGTTTCAGCAAGTGCAATCCAAAGCTTTCTCCATGTTATAAATTTTTTATCTGGGGAAAATATGTACTGCATCTCCTTGCTTGCATAACGCTCAGAAAGTGGACTTTGATATTTATCGTACATTATAAGATTTCTCCTTACGCTTCTATACCTAAACGGCGGAATACTTCTTTATAAGCATCCTCTACATTACCTAAATCTCTGCGGAAGCGGTCTTTATCCATCTTCTCGCCTGTTTCTTTATCCCATAGGCGGCAAGTGTCAGGAGAAATTTCATCGGCAAGTATTACTGTGCCATCACTTGTTTTACCAAATTCTATCTTGAAATCTATTAGTGTAAGGCCTAAAGTGTCGAAATATTCGCCCATTACTTCGTTAACTACAAAGGCGTATTTGCTGATTACATCAATTTCTTCCTGTGTAGCAAGATTTAGTGCAAGTGCATAGTAGTCGTTGATGAAAGGGTCGCCAAGGTCGTCATTTTTATAGCTGAACTCAAGTGTTGGACGAGAGAATTTTATCCCCTCTTCCATTCCCATTTTTTTAGCAAAGCTACCTGCTGAATAGTTTCTGATTATAACTTCAAGTGGTACTATCTCAACTTTTTTAACAGCTGTTTCTCTGTCGTTTAGCTCTTCTACCAAATGGGTTGGTACTCCTCTTTTTTCGAGAAGTTTAAAAACATGGTTGGTCATTCTATTATTTATTGCGCCTTTACCCACTATTGTGCCTTTTTTCTCACCATTGAATGCTGTTGCGTCGTCTTTATAGGATACAATAACTACATTAGGGTCATCGGTTGTAAACACCTTTTTTGCTTTGCCCTCATACATCATATCTCTTTTTTCCATTTCTTACACATCCTTTAAATTATTTTTAGATATATTTATCATGAATTTATTATATAATGTATTACATCATAAATTCGCAAAATTTTTGATGTAATCAGCCATAGAAAACGGGAGTGTAGCTCACTGTCCTTGGCATAAAATATAATAAACACTTCGCTGAATATTGCTTCTATCATTCTTTGATGTGTTTATTATAACATAAATTCATAAAATTTTTGTTATAATCAGCCATATATTTCGGTTCTCGCTCGCGGGGCGAGGAGAAATATGGCATAAAATATAATAAACACTTCGCTGAATATAGCTTTTATCATTCTTTGATGTGTTTATTATAACATAAATTCATAAAATTTTTGTTATAAT
>CAYJIJ010000002.1:61941-68218 GCA_964370185.1 uncultured Oscillospiraceae bacterium | reverse complement strand
TATCATTCTTTGATGTGTTTATTATAACATAAATTCATAAAATTTTTGTTATAATCAGCCATATATTTCGGTTCTCGCTCGCGGGGCGAGGAGAAATATGGCATAAAATATAATAAACACTTCGCTGAATATAGCTTTTATCATTCTTTGATGTGTTTATTATATCAGAAAAAAATAAATATATCTATACATAAAAGTACACATTGTGGGGAAATATAAATGCAAAAGATTGTCGTTTTTAATAGTTGAAGCATCGTAAATGCATCGAGCTTTTTCCAATTTAGCGCTTTAAAGCTATAATATTTTGCAAATTTAGCTGACTAAAGTTGCAAAAAAGTTCTAAAGAAAACAAATTTTCTTTGTTTATTACTGCTATTTATTCCCTGTAAAATCCAGAGAATATTTTAGCACTGCACAGCGACATATTGCTAATACATCACCATTTGAACACGCTAAATTGCTAAATTTAATGTATTTTTTTATACATTTTTGTGCATTTTGTTCAAAAAACGCTAATATTATCATAAAATATCACATTGTTTTTTTGACTGTTTTTGATTGCTTTTATTTCAAATATATGTTAATATATTAGTAACAAATGGATTTGCAAGCATTTTTATATTCTCTTCTTTTGGGATGCCGGCCCCTTAAAATGAAGGATATCTTGCAAATAATTTGGAAATACTAAACTAAATTTGTAAGTGAGGTAATGTGTATGATTTTAATGAACCCCGTAGTAATAGCAGTTGTGCTACTTTGTGTACTCTGTCTATTAAAAGTTGATGTTCTTATGTCCCTAATCATATCCGCTTTAGTGGGCGGTATGGTTGCTGGTGGCTCCATTGTTGAGGTAATGGATACTTTAATTGGCGGTATGGGTGGCAATGCTAACACTGCGCTGAGCTATGTACTTTTAGGTACTTATGCTTTTGCAATGGCACAAACCGGTTTGGCAGATATTTTAACTAAAACTATCTCCACTAAAATCGGCGGCAAAACTAAGGTACTACTATTTGTTATTGCTGGTATTGCTTGTTTATCCCAGAACTTAATCCCCGTTCATATTGCATTCATCCCAATCTTGATCCCACCACTACTTGGCATGATGAACAAAATGAAAATTGACAGAAGAGCTGTTGCTTGTTCTCTTGCATTCGGTCTAAAAGCGCCTTACATAGCGCTACCATTTGGCTTCGGTCTTATTTTCCAGGAAATTATTGCTACAAATATGACGGATAGTGGTATGCCAGTCGAAACTTCACAGATTTGGACATATACATGGTTTGTCGGTGCATCCATGCTTATAGGTCTGATAGTAGCTGTTTTTGTAACTTACAAAAACCCAAGAGAATACAAAGACTTAGAAGTAAAAGAACTTGATAAAGAAATCTCAACGACTTTCACAACTGCACATTATGCAACAATGGTTGCAGCTGTTGTTACAGTTGTACTACAAGTTATGTATGGCAATCTGCCACTTGCAGCACTTGCTGGTCTAATTGTTATGATAGTTGGCGGAGCAATTAAGCTAAAAGAAATCGGTAAAATGTTTAATGGCGGCGTAGGCGTTATGGGTTACATTGCGTTTGTAATGCTTGTAGCTTCTGGCTTTAGCTCAGTTATTAAAGGTACGGGCGCAGTTGAAGAGCTTGTTGCAGCTACCGTTACTATGGTAGGCGGCAGTCAGCTAATCGCGGCAATCTTAATGGTTATTTTAGGCTTATTCATCACAATGGGTATTGGTTCATCCTTTAGCACAATACCTCTAATCGCTACACTTTATGTACCACTCTGCTTAGAGCTTGGATTTAGTGTTGGAGCTACTGTAATTCTTATTGCAGCTGCTGGTGCTTTAGGCGATGCAGGTTCCCCTGCTTCCGATACAACACTCGGCCCAACATCCGGTCTTAATGCCGATGGTCAGCATGATCATATTTGGGACACTTGTGTTCCTACATTCATGCACTACAATATTCCAATCGCAATTTTCGCGGTTATCGGTGCAATGATATTCTAATTTAATATATTTATGGGCTGTGACCTTTTTCACAGCCCATAAAATATAGATGAAAGTACACTACTTTAGTATAGTATTGTGGTATCGTAGTAAAGCGGTGGTGGATAACGAATATTTATCTGTTTATACTATAATGTAAACAATAAGTGATAATTCCTATGTTTATATATTGTTAAAATTGTAATAATAGGAATTCATACTTGTTTAAATAAAAAAATAAAATATTAAAAAGGTGGTAAAGTATTATGGAAAAAGTAATAATTAAAGGTTATGGGTTAACTCTCGACGATGTTGTAGCGGTTGCTCGTAAAAATGCTCCTGTGGAGCTTGCTCCTGAAGCTACAGAGAAAATTTTAGCTTCAAGAAAAGTTGTTGACGATTTTGTGGATCAAGAAGCTGTTATCTACGGTATCACAACAGGTTTTGGTAAATTCAGTAATGTTACAATTTCTAAAGAAGACAGCAAACTGCTTCAGAAAAATCTAATCATTACCCATGCAGTAGGTGCTGGTAATCCTCTACCAATTGATGTATCAAGAGCAATGCTACTGCTTAGAGTAAACAATATTGCTAAAGGTTATTCTGGTGCAAGGCTTGAAACTGTTCAGACAATGGTTGACATGCTAAACAAAAATGTTGCTCCAGTTGTTCCTGAAAAAGGCTCCCTTGGCGCAAGTGGTGACCTCGCTCCCCTTTCCCACATGGTTCTACCTATGATAGGTCTTGGCGAAGCTTATTTTGAAGGCGTTAGAATGAGCGGTGCAGAAGCTATGGCTAAGGCAGGTATTCCTGTTATCGAGCTAACTTCTAAAGAAGGACTTGCTCTAATCAATGGTACTCAGGTTATGACTTCCGTTGGTGCACTTGCACTCTACGACGCTATCAACCTTGCTAAAGCTGCTGACATCATTGGTGCTCTAAGCGTTGAAAGCCATTACGGCGTAACAGATGCATTTGACCACAGAATTAATGATGTTAGACCTCACCAAGGTCAAATTGATACAGCTAAGAATATGCTTTCACTACTTGCTGATAGTAAAAATACCACAAGACAAGGCGATATCAGAGTACAGGATGCATACTCTCTAAGATGTATGCCACAGGTTCATGGTGCGAGCAAAGATGCTATCAACTATGTTAAAACTAAAATTGAAATAGAAATCAACGCTGTAACAGATAACCCAATCATCTTCCCAGAAACTCTTCAAGGTATTTCTGGTGGTAACTTCCACGGTCAGCCTATGGCTCTAAGCTTTGACTTCTTAAGCATAGCTGTTGCAGAACTTGCAAACATCTCTGAAAGAAGAATTGAAAGACTTGTAAACCCAGCTCTTAGTGAACTACCTGCTTTCTTAGTAGAAAAAGGTGGTCTAAACTCGGGCTTCATGATTGTTCAGTACTCCGCTGCTGCTTTAGTATCTGAAAACAAGGTGCTTGCACATCCATCGAGTGTTGATAGTATTCCTTCTTCTGCTAACCAAGAAGACCATGTATCCATGGGTACAATTGGTGCAAGAAAAGCTATGAGTATAGTTGAAAACTCCCGCCGTGTACTTGCTACTGAGCTTCTCTGCGCTTGCCAAGGTATTGATTTAAGAGGCAATAAAGGTCTTGGTAAAGGTACAAAACCTGCTTATGAAGCAGTTAGAGAAAAAGTTTCAATGCTTACAGAGGACAGAGAGCTTTACTGCGATATCAATGCTTGTGAAGCACTTATTGCCGATGGCACAATAGTTAGACTTGCAGAAGCTGCTGCTGGCGAAGTTATTTTATAAAATTGTTTCCTTCTAAAATTAAACCTATATTTACTACGACTTTCCGATTTTTTTGGAAAGTCGTAGTGTTTTTGAATATAATTTGTATTTATTGGGGTAAAATAATTTACAGATAATAGTATTTGATTTGTATTTTTTGCAATTTTTTCAATTAAAAAACTCACTCTGATAAAGCGCTAAATTGGTGTTTTTTGACACTTTTTGCCCTCTTTATAAATAGTATACTCTCATTTGGTTTCATTTTATATAAATTACCCATTTGGAAGGGTTTTTTTGTGCAGTTTTAACATTGACTATTACGGTATATTATTATATCATTTTGTTGTAGAGAAACACCAAATAACAAGACAAGAAAGGATAATTAAAATGAACAATCTTGACATTAAAAACGCAATGGTTATCAAACTTGATGACACATTACCTGAAATGCCCAAAATGGACCCTCAGTACCGCCGTGCTCCTGACAGAGGCTTTGTTCTCACACAAGCACAAACAGAAACAGCTCTTAGAAATGCACTTAGATACATTCCTGAACAGCACCATGCTGCCCTTGCTCCCGAGTTCTTAGAAGAACTTAGAACAACAGGTAGAATCTATGGCTATCGTTTCCGCCCAGAAGGCAGACTATACGGTAAGCCAATTGATGAATACAAAGGTAACTGCACAGAAGGTAAAGCTTTCCAAGTTATGATTGATAATAACCTTGACTTCGAAATCTGTCTTTATCCTTATGAGCTTGTTACTTATGGTGAAACTGGACAGGTTTGCCAGAACTGGATGCAGTACAGACTTATCAAGAAATATCTTGAAGTTATGACACAGGATCAAACTCTTGTTTTAGAGAGCGGACATCCACTTGGTCTATTTAAATCCAAACCAGAAGCTCCAAGAGTAATCATCACAAACGGTCTAATGATCGGTATGTATGACAATGTTAAGGACTTCACAGTAGCTGCTGCTATGGGTGTTACTAACTACGGTCAGATGACTGCTGGTGGTTGGATGTACATCGGCCCTCAGGGTATCGTTCATGGTACATTTAACACAGTTCTAAACGCTGGTCGTCAAAAACTTGGCATCCCTGATGATGGTGACCTATCCGGCGTACTATTCGTTACTTCCGGTCTTGGCGGCATGAGTGGTGCACAGCCTAAAGCTATCGAAATTGCTAACGGTGTTGGTATCGTAGCTGAAGTTGATTACTCCAGAATCGTAACAAGACACAGCCAAGGTTGGGTAACTAAAGTTACTGCTGATGCTGGCGAAGCTTTTGCATGGGCTCAAGAATCCATGGATAAGAAAGAAGCTATGTCCATCGCTTACCATGGTAACATCGTAGATCTTCTTGAGTATGCTGTTAACAATAATATAGAAATCCCACTTCTTTCCGACCAGACTTCTTGTCATGCTGTTTACGAAGGTGGTTACTGCCCAGCTGACATGACTTTCGAAGAAAGAACTGCAATGCTTAAAGCAGACCCAGCTAAATTTAACAAACTTGTTGATGAAACACTTATTCGTCACTACAATGCTGTTAAGGCTCTTACAGAAAAAGGCACATACTTCTTCGACTACGGTAATGCATTCATGAAATCCGTATTTGATGCAGGTGTTACTGAAATATCCAAAAACGGCTACGATGATAAAGATGGCTTTATCTGGCCTTCATATGTTGAAGATATCATGGGACCAATGCTATTCGACTACGGTTATGGCCCATTCCGTTGGGTTTGCCTAAGCGGTGACCCAGAAGATCTAAGAAAAACTGACCAGGCTGCTATGGATTGCATCGACCCAACAAGACGTGGACAAGACAGAGACAACTGGATCTGGATTAGAGACGCTGAAAAGAATAAACTTGTTGTTGGTACACAGGCAAGAATTCTTTACCAAGATGCTTATGGCAGACAAAAAATCGCTCTTAAGTTTAACGAAATGATCGCTAACGGTGAAATCGGCCCTGTAATGCTTGGCCGTGACCATCATGATGTTAGTGGTACTGATAGCCCATTCCGTGAAACATCAAACATCAAGGACGGCAGTAATGTAACAGTTGACATGGCTGTACAGTGCTATGCTGGTAATGCTGCAAGAGGTATGAGCCTTATCGCTCTACACAACGGCGGTGGTGTTGGTGTAAGCAAATCCGTAAACGGTGGTTTCGGTATGGTTCTTGACGGTTCTCAGAGAGCTGGCGACACTATTGCTTCCGCTATGCTTTGGGATGTTATGGGTGGTGTTGCAAGAAGAAACTGGGCAAGAAATGAAAATGCTATGTCCACTTCTATGGAATACAATGATCTAAACCCTGCAACAGATCATATTACTATCCCTTACATTGCTAACGACGAACTCGTTAAAAATGAAGTTGCTAAACTATTTAAATAAGATTTATTTATTCGAGGTCATGGGGAACTCTTAACGAGTTCCCCATGCCTTAATGGTATTTAAGAAGATTAAAACAGATAACTTTTTAAGCTTAAAA
>CAYJIJ010000002.1:8626-61841 GCA_964370185.1 uncultured Oscillospiraceae bacterium | reverse complement strand
CCATGCCTTAATGGTATTTAAGAAGATTAAAACAGATAACTTTTTAAGCTTAAAATAAACGAAAGTTATTCTAACATCCACTGATGTTTCATTCATTTTAGCTTAAAGTAATTTAAATTTAGGAGGAAATTTCCAATGGGAAAACTAATTATTAAAAACGCAAATGAACTTGTTACTTGTAGTGGTTTTACCGCAAAAAAGGGCAAGGAAGAAATGAACAACCTCCATATAATTGAGAATGGTGCAGTATATGTTGTTGATGGCATTATAGAAGCTGTTGGCACTACTGATGAAATACTTGCAAAATACAGCGAAGCTGATTGTGAAGTAATTGACGCAACAGGCAAGGCTGTACTCCCCGGTTTTGTTGACAGCCACACCCACCTTGTATTTGGCGGTTATCGTGCAGACGAATTTAACTGGCGTCTACAAGGCGTTTCATATATGGAAATTATGCAAAGAGGCGGCGGTATCATAAACTCTGTTAGTGGAACTGCTAACGCTTCTAAAGAAGAACTTATCGAAACAGCTCTTAAAAGACTTAAATCAATGGTTTCTTTCGGTGTAACTACAATTGAGGGCAAAAGTGGATACGGTCTTGATTTTGATACAGAAATTAAGCAGCTCGAAGCACTTAAAGAACTTGAAGCTTTACAGCCTGTTGAAATTGTAAGAACATTTTTAGGTGCTCACTCTGTGCCAAAAGAATATAAAGGCAAAGAAGATGAGTTCATCGACTTTATGATAGAAAAAGTTATGCCCGTTGTAAAGGAAAAAGACCTTGCAGAATTTGTTGATATATTTGTTGAACAAAATGTATTTACAGTTGAACATGGCAGAAAGCTCCTTGGCAAAGCTAAGGAAATGGGCTTTAAAACAAAAATTCACGCAGATGAAATAGTACAACTTGGCGGAGCAGAGCTTGCAGCTGAAATTGGTTGTACTTCTGCCGACCATCTATTGCAGGCATCCGATGCAGGCATTGAGGCTATGGCTAAAAACAATGTTATTGCCACCGTCCTCCCTGTTACTGCATTTAATCTGAAAGAGGATTATGCAAGAGGTCGTGAAATTATAGATAAAGGCTGTGCGCTTTCAATTGCTACAGACTTTAACCCTGGAAGCTGCTTCTGTGAAAACATTGCATTCGCATTTTTACTCTGTACTCTCTACATGAACATTTCGGTAGAAGAAGCAGTTACTGCGCTTACAATTAACGGTGCTGCGGCAGTTGGCAGAGAAAATATTATCGGAAGTATTGACATTGGCAAACAAGGTGATATAATAGTCCTTGAATTCCCCTCCTATAAGTATATTCCATATCACATTGGAGTAAGTTCTGTGGAGAAGGTAATTAAGAAAGGCAAGCTTATTTTTGATAGGTTTGCATAAGGAAAAGTGCCTAAAATTCAATGCAAAGCGATACGGAATATTGTCGCTTTCTTCCTTTGGGCCGAGTAGCAATGACTAATTGGTATTCGGAGGATTGAAAGGGTCGTTGAGTTTAAATAAATTTATTTGTTTGAAGGAGATGGAAAAAATGGCTAAAATCGTAGAATGCATCCCAAATTTTAGCGAGGGTAGAGACCAAAGCGTTATCGACGCACTTGTAAACGAGTGCAACAGCGTCCCAGGAGTTACACTGCTTGATTATTCAGCAGACGCAAGCCACAACCGTAGCGTGTTCACAATGGTAGGTACACCTGAAGGAGTTAGCGAAGTTGCTTTCAGACTTTGCAAACTTGCAGCAGAAAAAATCGACATGACAAAACATTCGGGTGAACATCCAAGAATGGGCGCTACCGATGTTATTCCTTTCGTTCCTGTAAAGGATGTTACTGTTGATGAGTGCGTGGAACTTTCAAAGAAACTTGCTGAAAGAATTTGGAATGAACTAAAAATTCCAAGCTTCCTATATGAGGACAGCGCTTCCACAGCTAAGAGAAAAAATCTTGCAACTTGCCGTAAAGGTCAGTTTGAAGGTATGCCTGAAAAACTTCTTGAAGAAGAATGGGCTCCTGACTTCGGTGAAAGAGCTATCCATCCAACAGCTGGTATCACAGCTATTGGCGCGAGAAAAACTCTTGTTGCATTTAATGTAAACCTAAACACTTCCGATATCGAAATTGCTAATAAAATCGCTAAAAGCATCCGTTCTTCGGGTGGTGGTTACAAATACTGCAAAGCTATCGGCGTAATGCTTGAAGATAGAAATATTGCTCAGGTTTCAATGAACATGGTTGACTTCGAAGGTACACCTCTATACAGAGTGTATGAAACAATCAAGTTTGAAGCACAAAGATGGGGCGTTTCCATCCTTGGTAGTGAAGTAATCGGTACAATTCCTGCAAGAGCACTTTGTGATGCAGCTGAGTACTACTTCCAAATCGAAGGATTTGATTACGATGCACAGGTATTTGAAAATAGACTTTTAGGCTAATTTTAAATTTATAACTATATAAAATAATTTTTTATTGAAAGGTGTTTATCATCATGGGTTTTAAATCTGATATCGAAATAGCACAAGAAAGCAAAATGCTTCCAATAGAAGAAGTTGCAGCTGGTTTAGGTCTTACAAGAGAAGAGCTCGAACTATACGGCAACTACAAAGCTAAAGTTGACATCCACAAGTTTGCTGACAAGCCTCTAAAAGGTAAATTAGTACTTGTAACAGCTATCACTCCTACACCAGCTGGTGAAGGTAAAACAACAACAGTTGTTGGTCTTGGTGACTCACTAAAGGCTGTTGGTAAAAACACAATCATCGCTCTTCGTGAGCCTTCCCTTGGCCCTGTATTCGGCGTTAAGGGTGGTGCAGCTGGCGGCGGTTACGCTCAGGTAGTTCCTATGGAAGATATCAACCTACACTTCACAGGTGACTTCCACGCTATCGGTGCAGCTAACAACCTTCTTGCAGCTGTAATTGATAACCACATCTTCCACGGCAATGCACTTGCTATTGACTGCCGTAAAATCACATGGAAACGTTGCGTTGACATGAATGACCGTCAGATCAGATACATCGCTTGTGGTCTAAATGGCAAAACAAACGGTGTTCCTCGTGAAGATGGCTACGACATCGTTGTTGCTTCTGAAATCATGGCTGCACTTTGCCTATCCAATAACCTAAGCGAGCTAAAAGAAAACCTTGCTAAAATGATCATCGGTTACACAAGGGATGATGCTCCTATCACAGCAGGTCAGCTAAACGCTCACGGCGCTATGGCTGCTCTACTTAAAGATGCTATCAAACCAAACCTTGTTCAAACTCTTGAGCATACACCTGCGTTCATCCACGGCGGTCCTTTTGCTAATATCGCACATGGTTGTAATACAGTTATCGCTACAAAAACAGCTCTTAAAATTGCTGATTATGTAGTTACAGAAGCTGGCTTCGGTGCTGACCTTGGTGCTGAAAAATTCATCGACATCAAGTGCCGTAAATCCGGTCTTCGTCCTGACGCTGTTGTTATCGTTGCTACAGTTAAGGCTCTTAAAATGCATGGTGGTGTTCCAAAAACTGAGCTTGGCACAACAAACATGGATGCTCTTGCTGCAGGTATGGAAAACCTACTAAAACATATCGAAAATGTTACAGTACACTACGGCCTACCAGCAGTAGTTGCTATCAACCGCTTCCCAACAGATAGCGAAGAAGAACTAAAACTTATTGAAGATAAGTGCAGAGCTTTAGGCGTTAATGTTGCTCTATCCGAAGTTTGGGGCAAGGGTAGCGAAGGCGGTATCGAACTTGCTAACGAAGTTATCCGTCTTGTTGAAAGTGGCGAAGCTAAGAACTTCAAATTCGTTTACGAAGATGAAGCTCCAATCAAAGAAAAAATCGAAACTATCGTTAAGAAAATCTACGGCGGTAGCGGTGTTGAGTTCTCCTCCCTTGCAAGCAAAGAAATTGAAAAGCTCGAAAAACTCGGCTTTGGCAATCTACCAGTTTGTATGGCTAAAACTCAGTACTCCTTCTCCGATGTTGCTACAAAATACGGCCGTCCTGAAGGCTTCAAAATTTCCATCAAAAATGTTAAGGTTTCCGCAGGTGCTGGCTTCATAGTTGCTCTAACAGGCGATATCATGACAATGCCAGGTCTACCTAAAGTTCCTTCTTCCGAGAAAATTGACATTGATGAAAACGGCAACATTTCTGGCTTATTCTAAGAATAAGTTAAGCTTATAAACTTCTATCCCCTCTTTAACGAGAGGGGATTTGAGGATTTTGGAAAAAATTCATCGTCACCTTTACTAATATTGCCGAATTTTGGTGATAAATATAGGGTGTTTCACAAATAGAATGGAGATTTATTATGAAACTTGTAGAAATGAAAGTTAATGAATTTGTAAATGTACTTGCTTCCGACGCTCCAGCTCCTGGTGGTGGCTCCGCTGCTGCTCTTTCAGGTGCACTTGGTATCAGCCTTACAAACATGGTTGCTGCTCTAACAATCGGTAAAGCTAAATATAAAGATAACGAAGCTTTAGCTACAGAAATTATGGAAAAAGCTACTGCACTAAAAAATGAATTCATTGATGTTATCGACAGAGATACAGAAGCATTTAACGATGTAAGCGCTGTATTTGCAATGCCTAAAGAAACAGATGAAGAAAAAGCTGCAAGAAAAGCTGCTATGCAAGCTGCTCTTAAAGGTTGCACAAAAACTCCAATGGAAATGATGGAGCTTTCCCTTGCTGCATTAGAATTAACTTCAAGTGCTCTTGGTAAAACAAATACAAGTGCTGCAAGTGACCTTGGTGTTGCTGCTCTTAGTTTAAAAGCTGCTGTACAAGGTGCATGGCTAAATATCCTTATTAATGTTGGCGGTATTAACGATGCTGATTTCGTTGCTGACTATCGCAAAAAAGGTGAAGATATCTTAGCTAAGGCTCTTCCTATGGCTGACCATATCTACGCTGAAATACTTAAAACAATGTAATTTTACTTTTTACAATACACCAAGGCGGTTTTATGCTGCTTTGGTGTTGGCATGTAAATAGTTTGTTAGTTCCACTATTTTACAGTGGAACTAACAAATAAAAGCTTTTGCTTTGTTTAACAGCACAATAATATTAAGGGGAGATTTTTTTTGATTAATTACCGTTTAATAAAAGCTTCGGACTCAAAAGTGAGCAGTTGGAGCGGTGGTAAAACCCGTGAAATCTGCATACAGCCCGAGGGCAGTGTATATGCGGACAGAAATTTCGATTACAGGATATCTTCTGCTACTGTTGAAATAGATGAGAGTGATTTCACTCCACTAAACGGCTTTAATAGGTACATCATGCCACTTGACGGCTCTATGCATTTGATACATAAAGACCATCATGAGGCAAAACTTGCCCCCTTTGAGAAAGATTATTTCAGTGGTTCCTACACAACAAAATGCTATGGTAAATGCATGGATTTTAATCTAATGCTAAAAGAAGGCATCTCTGGGGATATCTTCCCCGTGTCTGCAAATAATACCCTGCATATTTCTGAGTCCTCTACATCGGGATTTTTCATCCTTTCAGATGATGTTAGAGCAGAAATTCAGTGTGATGGCGAAAAAACTGAAATTAGTCTTTCAAAATACGACTATCTAATAATGAACTCACCTTTAAAGATAACTATATCATCTGCAAACGAAAATTCGGATGTAGTAGCTGTTGGTGTAAAAATATTTAGGTAGTATTTAACTTAATTTTAGAAAGGCTTTGTACAAGTGGAAAAACTATATTATTCATCCCCAGAAATCGCTGATGTTTTTGTAAAAGTTGGGGTAAAAAAGACTTCAAATCCGTTAATGAAGCAGCTTCTTTTCGGATTCATGGCGGGTATGTTCCTCGCATTAGTATGCCATTCAACCAATATTGCTGCACACACCATCGAGTCATATGGATTAGCTAAAACTTTAGCAGGTGCTATATTCCCAGCAGGGCTCATTATAATCGTACTGGCTGGTGGCGAACTTTTCACCGGCAACTGTTTAAATTTAATGTCCGTCCTTGAAAAGAAAATTTCACCTGTAGCGATGATCACTAATCTTATCATGGTATATGTAGGAAACTTTATTGGTAGTGTATTAATGGCTTATATGATAGCTGAAACAGGTCAACTTTCCGCCGCAGGTGTTGGTGGTTACACGCTTAAAGTAGCTTATGGTAAAGCAACACTCGACTTCATGCCAGCACTCATATTGGGTATACTATGTAATATACTTGTGTGTGTGGCTGTATGGATGGCAGCTTCTGCTGGTGATGTAGCGGGCAAAATTTGGGCTATGTTCTTCCCTATTTTGGTATTTGTTATCTCGGGGTATGAGCACTCAGTTGCAAACATGTACTATATTCCTGCAGGTATATTTGCTAAATCAAGCGACCCTGAATTCCTTGCATCTGTTGAAACACTTTATGGCGTTACAGCTGATAAAATGGATTCAATCACTTGGGGAAATATGTTTATAAACAACCTCCTCCCTGTTACTATTGGAAATTTCATCGGTGGTGCGATATTTATAGGATTTTTCTACTGGTTAATCCATTTAAATGGTAAAAAGCACTAATAAATTTATACCCATAATTAAAGCTACACTTAATATTATTTCTTTTAAAGCTTTAATTATCTATTAAAACCTTGTTAAAGTAGGTGGATGTCATAAATTACAATGAAGCTATTGAGTTTATACTAAGTACTGGCAAGTTTGGTTCTGTTTTAGGACTTAAAACCATAACTACGCTTATGGATTACTTAGGCAATCCACAAAATTCGCTTAAGTTTATACATGTAGCAGGTACTAATGGCAAGGGCTCTACCTCGGCATATTTAAACTCGATATTATCTTCTGCAGGCTATAAGGTAGGACTTTTTACCTCGCCCTCACTTTTTAGTTATAACGAGCGTGCGCAGATTAATTCTGAAAATATTTCAGATGACAATCTCACTGCCTATATTAATCTTATAGCAGAAAAATGCAAACAAATGGTGGAAGATGGTCATGCCCACCCCACAGAGTTTGAAATTTTTACTGCTGTGGCACTCAGCTACTTTAAAGATATGGCCTGCGACATCGTTATACTCGAGGTAGGTCTTGGTGGTAGCTATGACTCCACCAATGTAATACCTGCTCCGACAGTAGCGGTTATAACTAAAATAGCCTTTGACCACACCGAGTATCTTGGTACTACACTTGACGAAATAACCGCTAATAAAGCCGGCATAATCAAAAATGGCTGTGATGTAGTTTTATATAGTCAAGAAGATGAAGTATTAAATAGGGTTTCACTTCGTGCTAAAGAAGTAGATGCAAATCTTCATATATCTTCCTTTGATGAATGTATTATTCATTCTAATTCCCTTAATGGACAATGCTTCAGCTACAAAGAATATAAAGATTTAACTATTTCACTCCTCGGTGAGCACCAAGTAAAAAATGCAATAACTGCAATAAATACTACTGAACTGCTTATTAAAAAGCACAATCTTTCCATAAGTGATAAAGACATTTACGATGGATTAAAATCAGCTAAATGGCCAGCTCGTATGGAAATCGTTAATCACCAACCAATCGTAATGATTGATGGTGCACACAATCTAAACGGCGTAGAAGCCTTAACAAAAGGCCTCGCCACATTATTAAATAATAAAAAAATAACATTTGTCGTAGGAATTCTAGCAGATAAAGAGTATCCCAAAATGATTGAAATGATTAGCCCTTTGGCTAAAAATTTCATTACGGTAACACCCGATAACCCCCGTGCACTCAGTGCGAAAGAATTAGCCGATTATATCAGTAATAATACTGATGTTAAAGTTAATGCGGCGGACTCGGTACCTAACGCTTTGGAGTATGCGATCAGCACAGCCGAAAAAGATGACGCTATATGCGCCTTCGGCTCGCTTTACTATCTGGCAGATGTAAGAGCTTATTTTAACCTCTTATAGAGTTTCCTATCAATTAGGAGAATTTTATGAAAAATCAAAAAATTGATACAAAACAACTAACCGCACTCGCTTTACTAATAGCGATGCAAATTGTACTTGAACGCCTATTTTCTATCAGAACACCAATTGTTACCATCGGATTTAGCTTTATTCCAATTGTGGTAGCTGCTATGATTTACGGCCCTGTTCAGGGCGGTATAGTGGCCGCAGCAGGTGACTGGCTTGGCGCAGTACTATTCCCTATTGGAGCACCATTTTTAGGTTTTACTCTCACTGCGTTTTTCAGAGGTGCCATTTATGGCATAGGCCTTCATGGTAAAGAGAGAAGTATGACAAGAGTTATCATGGTATGCTTTGTAGTAAATGCTGTTGATTTACTGCTAAACACATACTGGCTGTCGGAATTCTTTATTAAAGACAGCGGTTATCTCGCTCTACTTGCTACAAGACTTGTAAAACCTGCTGTGATGTTTGCGGTTCAGGTGTTTGTAATTAAAGTACTTGATAAGCAGTTAATTTCCAGATTTGTTGGTAGATTTGCAGTTTAATATTTGAGTTTTAATTAATCTTTTTAAGTGTATATACTTAGCATTTGCTAAGTATATACACTTATTTTTTTACTTATTCAAAAAATTCTTGACAAATTGTACTTTAATGATATATAATGTACTTGTTCAATAAGTACATTATATATCAGAAAGAAGGTAGTGTGTGGAAATAATTATCAGTAGCAGTACGAGTAAACCAATATATGAACAGATAACATCACAAATTAAAGCTATGATTATGAGTGGAGAGCTGCAAACAGGCGACCCCATCCCCTCTATGCGTTCTCTTGCTAAAACAATTCATGTGAGTGTTATTACTGTTCAAAAAGCCTATGAAGACCTAACAAGGGACGGTTTTATTGAAACAACCGTCGGCAGAGGAAGCTTTGTTGCCGCTCGAAATAAAGACTTTATTAAGGAAGAAAAGCAAAAACAAGTTGAAGAACATTTGATGATTGCAGCCGACATAGCTCGCATAAATGGTATTAAACTTGATAAAATTACAGAATTACTTAAAATTTTTTATGAGGAGGGTGAATAAATGGACTTTGCATTACAAATAAACAATCTCTGCAAATCTTATAAAAACACTAATTTTACCTTAGAAAATGTATCATTTAGTGTTCCTAAAGGCTCTGTTATGGGTTTTGTAGGAAAAAATGGTGCTGGGAAAAGCACTACTATCAACAGCATTTTGAATATAGTAAACAAGGATAGCGGAAGTGTTCTATTCTTTGGGGAAGAAATGGCAAATACTACTAAGCACATTCGTAATAAGATAGGTGTTGTTTTTGATGGAATGAGCTTTTCGGGTGAATTAACCGCAAATAAATTAGAAAAGGTTTTAGCGGATATTTATGAAAATTGGGATAGCATAAAGTTTAACTGCTACCTTAAGCGTTTTAATATTCCCACTGGTAGAAAAATTAAAACTCTTTCTCGTGGGATGACTATGAAATTATCAATCGCTGTCTCTTTGTCCCACCAAGCGAGGCTACTTATTTTAGATGAGGCAACGGCTGGACTTGACCCTGTGGCAAGAGAAGAAATATTGGATGTGTTTTTAGAGTTTGTTGAAGATGAAAATAACTCCATTTTAATATCATCCCATATATCCTCAGACCTTGAAAAAATCTCCGATTATATTACTATTATTGATAATGGTAAAATCATTTTAACAGAAGAGAAAGATACTTTGATCTATAAGTATGGTATTGCACGTATGAAACAAAGTGATTTTGAGATGCTCGATAAATCCGAATACCTTGCTATAAGAAAAAGAGGTTTGCAATATGAAGTTTTGATTGACGATAAAAAGAAATTTGCAAGAACATATCCAAATCTTGTGGTGGATAATGCAACGATAGACGAAATTTTACCACTATTAGCTAAGGAGGAAAAGTAGATGAAAGGTCTAATTCGCAATAATTTTTACAATGTTTTGGGTTCATTTAAACTCATGCTGATATTAGGTATTATACTGTTGCTCGCTATTATTATTTTTGCAGTCTATTTCCCCACCAATGATATTTTAATCTCTCTATTAATTGGAGGCATATTGGGCGGAGCCGGAGGGCTGACAATGTCAGCAGTACAAAAAGATAGCGCCTCTAAGTGGAACAAATTTGAACTTACAATGCCTATTTGTAGAAAAGATGTAATTAAAGCACGATATATCTCCTTTTTATTATATATACTCATTGCTATCATTCTATCTATTTTAAGTGTAGTGCTTTTTCATATGATAAGTGGTTATATCAATTTGGAACGAGTTGGATTCGGTTTTGCATTTGGCACTGCTTTTGCACTCTCATTGCCCACATTTATAACACCTTTAATTCTAATCTTTGGCGAAGATAAAAATGAAGGTGTAATGATGATTTCGGTTATTTTAACTTTAGGATTATTCATTGGCAGTAGTGCTATTCTATCGCCATTTCTAAGCGATTTCTCCAATGCTAATTTAATATTTAGATTGGGATATTTGATTTTCTCCACTGTATTATTTGTATTATCATATTTTCTTTCTTGCCATCTATACATAAAGAAAGAATTCTAATGATTATATTTTTTCATCCATCTAATAATACCCCTGCCATTGGCAGGGGTATATTTTTTCTGATGTACTAACATCTTATTCAAATTTATCCATTTCGGATTTATCTTTGTAGATAGCCTCTTTTGATTTCTTTTTGCGTTTTACACGCTTTTTAGTAATGATATAGTAGAAAGATGGTAGGAGCAGAAGTGTTAGTAATGTGGAAGCAACTAATCCCCCTATAATTACAAATGCCATACCCTGCATTAGTGCGGCAGAGTCGCCTATACCTATTGCCATTGGCACCATTGCAAGTACTGTTGTAAGTGTGGTCATAAGGATTGGGCGAAGTCTTAGTTTACCAGCTGTTGCAAGCGCGTCGGGAATTTCCATATTCTCTTCATTTCTAAATCTATTCGTTGTGTCAATTAGGAGAATACCATTATTAACAACCGTACCTACAAGCATTAGGAAGCCCATCAGTGATGGCATACTTATCGAAGCGCCAAAGAGTAGTAAGCATCCAAAGGAACCTATAAGTGCAAATGGAATACTAAACATTACTATAATTGAAAATCTTGGTGATTCAAACTGCATAGCCATAACTATAAATACAAGGAATGTAGCCACTAAAATCGCTTCTATAATTACAGCAAATTCTTCCATCATCTGTTCCATAGCACTCGACTGATTAATTGAAACACCTTCTGGGAAGGTAAGTGTTGTAAGTGCTTCCATGTACATATCTGAATTTAAATTCATCGGTGCTCCAAGCATTGTTGCGCCAGTTACATTTACTGTGTATATGCCGTTGTCTTTATCAATGCTCATCGGTGCATTCGAGTAAACTATATCCGCAACATCCAAAAGTGGAATTTGCATTCCTGCTGGATTTGTGATAGTTAGCGCATATAAATCGGATACTGTTTCATATGTGCCTTTTGGATATTCAACCACTACATTATAGTCCTTGCCATCATTAGTTAGTGTAGTAGCTGTATTTCCCACAAGTGTGGAATACACTTCCTGCATAATCTGTGCAGGTAGGAGTCCTACGGCGGAGGCTTTTACAGGGTCTACTTCTATCTCTGCCTGTGGATTGCCCTCTGTTAGTGGTGAAGTTGTTGATATTACATATTCGCTTGATGCAATAAATTCTTCAACCATTTCAACCGCATCTTCGAGCTTTTCATATTCGTCCGCTGTAACAGGAATTGATACAGTTCCTCCTGAGGAGCCGCCCATTGTAGGCATCATGGCACTTGCACCTACATTGACTTCTATGTCATACCCTACTGCGTCCGCTGTTGCAAGTCTGAATTCTTCTGTGACTTCCTCAGTGGATTTAACCCTGTCAGGCTTTAGGTAGGCGGTTATGCCCGAACTATTGGAAGTTGAATTCATATTGAGCGAGTAGCTTTCCACATCGGGATGCGCCGCAACCATTTCTTCAATTGGAATGGTTATTTCGTTTATGCTCTCAAGATTGGTGCCCGGTCTTGTGCTTATAGAAATATCAACCGAAGCACTGTCGGTAGCTGGCATTAATTCCATACCGATATATGGTACCATTGCCACTGAGCTTATTAGTAATAGTATTGCGATAAACACAACTAAAAATTTACGCTTTAATGTTTTAGGTAAGAATTTAGCATAGGCATTTTCTGTTGCATTTAGCCATTTGTTTACTATGCCGCCTGATTTTTCTTTTGGCTCTACTCTATAAAATACAAGCGGTACTATTGTTACAGCTGAAATCAGTGATGCAAGTAGTGAAAGCACTATTGTAAAGCAGAGCTCTCCAAACATCTCGCCCGACATTCCCTCAGCCAATGCCATTGGTAAAAATACAACCACTGTGGTAAGGGTTGAAGCTGTGATTGAGGTTGCAACAAGGGACGCACCTTCAATAGCTGCTGTTTTAAAGTCTTTGCCCTGTGCCCTCATTCTAAAACAGCTCTCGATAACAACTATCGAGTTATCAACCATCATCCCTATACCGATTACAAGGCCTCCAAGTGATAGCATGTTAAAGGTAAAACCCATGAAATTCATTGCAATAAGGGTAACAAGTACTGATACAGGAATGGAAGAAGCAACTATAAGCGATGCTTTAAAGTCTCTAAAGAACATAAAGAGCACTATCATAGCAAAGATAAGTCCGCCTATCATTGTCCATACAACTGATTCAATGGCTGCAATGATGTCTTCACTTGAGTCCATTATTACATCAAGCTTTATGCCCATGTCCTCTGCGTTAATTTCTTCCATTACCTCTATTACACCTGCGGAAACTTCAAGTGTCGCCGCACTTTGTCTCTTAGTAACAGAAATATTTACATTTTCCTCGCCGTTTGTACGGCTCATTGAAGATGGTTCAGTGGCTTTTTGATATATTTTAGCCACATCGGATAGGTATATCACATCACCAGTTCTAAGCGAGATGGGCAAGTCCATGAGGTCTTGTGCCGTTGTGTAGGAAGCGCCACCCCTCATAGTTAAGTTGATATCACCTTGTGAGATACTGCCAGCTGGCATTGAAAAGTCAGCTATTGATATCGACTGTGCCAAAGAGCTCATTGTTAACCCATACTGGCTCATAAGCTCGGCATCGAGCTCGACAGATATGTACTGGCTTGCTCCGCCCGATACATCAACCTGTGCGACACCTTCTATTCTATCTATCTTAGGTACAACATATTCCTCAACATAGCTAAGTGTATCAATATCACCCTCAGCAGTGGCTGAGAGCTGTATTGTAGCCATTTGGTCGGTACTCATTTCAATGATAATCGGGTCGCTTGCATCTTCTGGCAGGCCTGATGATATCATATCTATATTGGCACGCAAATCTTCCTTTGCTTCCGACATATCTGCGCCATACTCAAGCTCAAGCATTACCATTGAGCTATTTTCAGCGGATTGTGACATAATGTTTTTAACACCTGTCACTGTTTCGCTCGCATCTTCTATTTTACGAGTTACAAGAGCTTCCACATCCTCTGGGGAGGCGTTTGGATATGGTGTTACTACAATCATCATCGGAAGGTTCATCTCTGGTATGAGCTCAAGTGGAGTTGAGATAATCGAGGTAAAACCAAAAACCAAAAGTGTAATTATGGATAAAACTATTGTGACTGGTCGTCTCAGGGCAAGTGTAATTAATGATTTCACTTAATTATACCTCCACAACTGACACATTTACCCCATCAACTAACTGAGAACTCCATGATGTGATTATTTGTGAATTTGTGTCAAGACCTGAGATAACTTCTGTTATTTCATCATTGGAAATATTTGTTTCTATATATGTTTTCACAGCTTTTCCCTCAGATATAGTAAATACATAGGGTTCGCCACTGTCGTAGTAAATTGCTGAGGAAGGAATTGTTATAGCGCTTTCATTTGAAGCTGTTTTAGCAGTAACAGTTGCCTGTATACCACTTAGCAAATCCAAATTGTCTCCACTAATCATAGCTTTAATTTTAAAGAGACCGCTTTGCTCGTCAATCATGTTTGCAACTTCGGTAATTACTGCTGTATAGTTTTCTTTTAGTATTTCAACATCTACTTCGTCACCTGCTTTAACTGCCACAGCTACTTCGGCAGGTACTGAGAATGTAACAGCCATATCGTTGCTACCGGATATTACAAATGCGGCTTGCGAGGAAGTAGCCATGCCGTGCACATCGACATTCACCTGCTCTATAACTCCACCTACTGGAGCCTTTACTGTGCAGTAGGATGCGCTTACTGCCGCCATGTCGTACGCTACTTTTGCCTGCTGTACCTGTGCGGATATAGCTTCTAATTGTTCTTCGATTAAATCACCCTCTACAAGCTCAATCTGTGCTTCAAGGGCATCTATTTGGAGTGCACCAAGCTCTAAGCCTTTGTAGAGGCTATCGAGTGTGGCATTTCTGCCGTCTATTAATTGGTCTCTTTGGCCTTCGAGAGAATTAGCAGTCGTAACGGCTTGTTCATATGCTGCACGCGCTTCATTTTTTTCTACATCGGAAGCATCGGGATTAGCCATTATTTGATCATATGCTTGCTTTGCCATCTCAACGCCCATCTCTGCTTGATCTATCGCATCATCTATATCATCTAATTGATCACTGAAAGTTTCATCATAGTCACCTTCCGTGGTTTCGGACCATTTTTGATTTACCTGAGCAGTATCGAGCTGTGACTCAAGCGACATAATTTGTTGCTCAAACTGTGCACCAGTGGCATTTTTTAGCCCTATATTAGCTGAATCCAGTGCTGCTTGTGCTTGTGCAAGCTGGAGTTGTTGCATAGTAGCATCAATTGTAAATAGGACATCGCC
The DNA here is from genome assembly GCA_964370185.1 of uncultured Oscillospiraceae bacterium. Taxonomy (GTDB): domain Bacteria; phylum Bacillota; class Clostridia; order Oscillospirales; family Ruminococcaceae; genus CAYJEQ01. The sequence continues at coordinate 46,995 of CAYJIJ010000002.1, read as the reverse complement.
TGCGTTTACAGTGTCACCCACTTCGAAATTCACTGATGTAACTTCGCCCTGTGCTTTGGGTATTACATAAATCATGTCGTCCGACATTACACGCCCTGTGTAGTCGGCATTTCTTTCTATGTATTGTTCAGTTGGTGCTACGGCTGAAACTGCAAGTGACTGTGGTTCGGTTGGCATTGCCACTTCCCCCTCCGAGGCTACCGCCGTACACCCTGTTAAGGCAACTGATAATGCTACTAAAAATAGATAGGATTTCTTAAACATTTTCTTTCCTCCGCTTGTAATGTAATTCTTTATAAAAATAAACTAAGGCTATTATATAATAATAACCTTAGTAAATGAATTAATAAAATTTGAACAACTATTGTTTATTTTGTATATTTATCGTGCAATTTTGATTTTGGTTAAATCTATGTTAAAATTCACCTTTTTACCCACCTCTATATGGTCTTTAGTTGTGAATTTTATATGACTATTTCCCACTTTCAAATAAATGCTGTATCCAGATAAATCATTTATCACTTCTAAAACTTCACCTGTGCAGCTGCCATTATCATCTAAAAATACATCCTTAGCGGTAAAATATACATAGCCATTAAAGGTAAACGGTGCATTTGTATATAGATTTAAGTCCTCAATGTATTCACCTTTTTCACCCTGTGTAATTGGTAGGATATTTTCATAGCCCATAAGCTTTACAGTTTCAATGCATTTTGCGTTATTATAAATCCCAGACTTTTCGCCCTGCTCTAAAATCCTTCCCCCCGCCATAACGGAAATAGAGTCTGAAAGCCTGTAAATCTCTCCAAAATTGTGCGACACTATAAAAACAAGCCCCTCATACTCATGCATTGCTCTTAGCATATCCCTTTCTATATCGGCTCTCAGCGCTGTGTCCAAGGCTGAGAAAGGCTCGTCTAAGAGTATTACATCGGGTTTGCTTGCGAGTATCCTTGCAATTGCCACACGCTGACGCTCCCCACCTGAGAGCTGGTGGGGATATTTTGCTAAAAGCTTCTCTACACGAGTTAGCCTGAGTATTTCTCTTATATCGCTATCTTTAGTACAAATTTCTATGTTTTTTCCTGCTGTCATATTTGGAAATAGACCATAGCTTTGAAAAAGATATGCAATTTTTCGCTCCTGTGGTGGTAAATTTACACCTTTTGCACTGCTGTAAATCAGCTTATCTCCAAGGATTATTTCACCTTCATCTGGGGTCTGCACACCTGATAAGCATTTTAAAAACAAACTTTTACCACTTCCAGAAGCCCCTAAAACACCTGTTATCTTTGCGGTGGTAGTGGTGTTAATTTCAAGGGAAAAATCCCCTAAATCTTTTTTAATATCAGCCTTTAGCTTCATTTAATAGCTCTCTTTCGTAAGTTCGTTTCCAATATTTCTTTTGCTGAGTATGTTTACAAGTAAAATAAATAAAAATGAAATCCCCATCATAAATCCAACATATAAATATGCTTCATTAAAATTTCCTGCTTGAATTAATGAGTATATTCTTATAGATACTGTTTGAGTTTTTCCTGGTATATTTCCTGCCACCATAATGGTAGCACCAAACTCACCCATTGCACGAGCAAAGGAGAGTATACTTGCTGCGACTATCGCCCTGTTTGACATCGGTAAAATTATTTTAAAAAATATGGTTTTTTCACTGAGTCCCAGTGTCCTTGCTGAGAGTATTATATCTCTGTCTATTGATGTAAACGAAGTGAGTATATTTCGATAAGCAAGTGGCAGTGCCACAATAAACGCCGATATTACCGCTGCAGTGGGCGTAAATATTACCGAAATGTCAAATTCTGAGAGCAGAGCACCTAAAGGTGAATTTTTGCCAAATATAATCAGCAGAAGAAATCCTATTACAGTGGGTGGAAGCACCATGGGCAGTGTTATAACCGCATCGAATATGCCATTTAGCTTATTATTTTTAAATACAAAGTATGCAAGTAATGTGCCCGCAAAAACAGAAAAAAACATTGCAATTACCGCTACATAAAGCGAAAGAATAATCGGAGATAAATCCATCTTTTCCCCCTATTTAATAAAGCCGAACTCTATAAAAATATCTTCGGCAGTTTCTCCAAGTAAAAAGTTTTTAAACTCAGCACTCTCATCCGAGCTATCAATCAAAACTATGGGATATGTTATTTGGCTGTGCAGAGAGGCGTCCGCATTATCGAGTATGGATACTTTTTCTGACGAAAGTGCATCTGTCAAATACACAATCCCCATATCCGCTTCCCCTGCTTCAACCCAGCTGAGCACCTGCCTTACATCGGTGGCAAGGTTTAGATTATCGTTGATACTATCATAATCTCCTGTGCTTATAAGCAGTTCTTTGGCGTATTTGCCTGCTGGTACACTGTCGGGGTCGCCAATTGCCCAGTTTAGGGCATATGTTTCCGATAGATTTTCAAAGGTAATGCCGTCCGCCACTTCGGGTGTAGAAGTGATGAGCACCAAGGAGTTTTCTACAAGATTATATATATCTTCGTCCGATACAAGCTCATTTTCAATTAACCGATTTGCATAATCCATGTCCGCAGGTATGAGGATATCAATATCTGCTCCATTTATGGCTTGTCCTGTGAGCGTGCCACTCCCTGCAAATGTGTAAATTATCTCGATATCGGAATTTTCTTTTTCATAGGCATCTTTTATTTTTTGCAGTGCAGGCTGCATACTTGCCGCCGCTCCTATAAGCAGGGAATTTTCCTTTTCACCGCTATTACAACCACTAATTAATAAAGCTAATGCCATTAAAACCGCTATGCCCGCCCGCATTCTGAGGCACTCCCTTTTAATATTTCGATCCCATGCTTTATATCCTCGATCACATAGAGCAAATTCTCCTCTACCGCCTTTGGGCTTCCTGGGAGATTGACTATAAGTGTTTCTTTTCTAATTCCTGCTACTCCACGAGAGAGTATTGCACGCTTAGTAATTGATAGGCTATTAATCCTCATTGCCTCCGATATACCGGGTACTTCTCGCTCGATTACATCTTTTGTAGCCTCGGGGGTGATATCCCTTATAGAAAATCCTGTCCCACCCGTGGTGAGTATTAAATCAGCTTTATAATTATCGCATATTTCTATAAGTTTTTCTGTGATTAGCTTTCTTTCGTCTGGTAGGAGTATATGCTCACTCACTTCATATCCGTGCTCTTCGGCTATTTTGCAGATTAGTTTGCCCGAGGCATCCTCTCGCTCGCCTTTATAGCCTTTATCGCTTAGAGTTATTACAATTACATTCATTTTACTTCCTCATTTCGCTTATTATAAAACTATCAGCTCGTCCCCTACCTTGATTTTACCAGGCTTTAAAACTTTCGCAAAAACGCCCTCCGTGGGCATAATGCATTCGCCCATCTTGTGGAAGATATTGCATCTTGTGTGGCATTCCTTGCCTATCTGTGTGAGCTCAAGCTCAACATCTCCTGAGATGAATTTTGTACCTATCGGAAGTGTTTTAAAATCTATTCCCTCTACAACGAGGTTTTCACCGAAAGCGCCATCAAACACATTTGCACCCTTTGCATTAAAGGCAAGGACTTTTTCAAATGAAAGCAAACTCACCTGTCTATGCCAGTTTCCTGCATGAGCATCCCCTTTTATTCCATGGTCTACAACAAATTCAGCCTCAAATACATTCTGCTTTTGTGTTCCCTTTTTTTCACTTGTACATACTGCAATTACTCTTCCCATTTTAGTTATTCCTTTCTGATAAAGCATAATTTTAGGATAAAACTATCCACCTATTTCACTCATAAACATATTTTCAATATCACATGCAAGCTCATCGCCGAACTTGTGCTCTTCTTTTTTATTTAGCACTTCTCTTTCTATTAGTTCACCCATGCTTTCTTTAAAGAGATGTGGTTTTAAATCTACTTTGCCACTGTAATGCAGACAGGTTTTTAAAAAACCATCCGAGGTAATTCTAATTCTATTGCATTTATCACAGAATTTATGGGTCATTGCACCTATAAATCCTATTTTGCCTTTAAATTCTTTTGGGCGGTAATATATTGCAGGGCCGTTGCCATACCGCTTTTTTAGCTCGTGAAGCTCCCCAAATTCAGCAGATAGGCAGTCGTGAAGTTCATCAAGTGTGTAGACTTCATTTTCTTTTCCCATTCCTATCGGCATCATTTCGATAAATTTAATGCAGACATCCTCTTCCTTTGCAAGTGCGGCAAGCTTTGCATACTCCACTTCGTTAACACCCTTAATGAGCACGCAATTTAGCTTAATATTCTTCATTTTAAGTGCTATTGCAGATTTAAGAGCGGAGAGTACGCTATCAACTTCATCAAAGCCCGTGATATTTTTATAAAGCTCTCTATCGACTGCATCAATACTGATATTGATGCCATCCACTCCGATTTCAGAAAATCTTAGAAGGTGTCTCTCTAAAAGATAGCCATTTGTGGTAATGGTAACCTGCTCTATTTCGGGAATTGCCTTAATATCGGCTATTATATCCACTATATCTTTTCTTATCAGTGGCTCCCCACCTGTAATCTTGATATTTTTTATGCCGAGCTTTGCTAAGTTTTCCGCAATATTTACTATCTCTTCACGGCTCATTTTGTCCGTCTTAGAGCCTGTGTATCCCTGTGGCATACAATAATTACATTTGTAATTGCATCTGTCCGTAACCGAAATTCTTGCATAGTCTATGGTTCTGTTTATTCTATCACGCACCCACTCACCCCCTGTTTTTTAAAATTATCTCTACGAGTTTTTCTATATCATCTAAGTCAATTATCTCGCCACTAAAAGATATTTCTTCCACATCGGTGACAAGGGCTATTACTGTATCGGCATCGCATACACAGCTTTTGCTGTTTTCTTTTCTCACAATCTCTATTTTGGGGTAATCTGAATACTTAAACCCCTCCAATAAAATTATATCGAAGTCACTAAAATGCTCTATCAGCATTTTTTCATCAGTCTTATGCTTATTTATAATCATGTATTTATTTTCTGAAAAAATAGCTACTGCTTGCGCACCGGATTTAAGATGCTTATCAGTGTCGCTCCCCTGTTTGTCGGGCTGAAAGTCGTGTCCATCATGCTTTATAGTGGCTACTTTATACCCCTTTTCGCAGAGCTTTGGTATAAGCTTTGTTATAAGAGTGGTTTTACCCGAATTTTTTATACCGCTTACTGCTATAAGATATGGCTTTTTACTCTTCTCTTTTGTATTCACCGCTTCTTCCACCACTTTTCTCTTTTAGCGATATATTTCCGATAACCATCTCTTTATCCGCCGCCTTGCACATGTCATATATTGTGAGCAGTGCCACTGAAACACCGCTCAGTGCTTCCATTTCAACACCTGTCTTGCCCTCGACTTTTACAGTGCACTCTGCATATACTATGCCAGCTTCTTCGTCGGTTATAAAATCCACCGAGCAATTATTTATCATGAGGGGATGGCACATTGGTATCAGCGAAGATGTTTGCTTTACACCCATAATTCCTGCAACTCTCGCCACCGCAAGCACATTTCCCTTTTTAGCTGTGCCATTTACTATGCTCCTCATAACTTCTGAATTCACCTTTATGCTCCCAGTTGCCACTGCTGTGCGCACTGTTATATTTTTCTCGGTAACATCCACCATAAATGCATTGCCATTTCTATCAAAATGATTTAAATTAGCTACCATATTTATGACCATTCCTTTCTTTTAAGGGCACAAAACAACCTTTGAAATGGTCATAAATGTGCCATGTTTTTCGGTTGTCTGCTTTGTCAGACGAGAAAAACAGCTTTTAAATATATGAAGTTAATTTCAAACTTCCTCTTAATAAAGAATAAATTCTATTTTATCATCAATATTTAGCCCTTTGTTTCCAAGTGGTATATCCACAAGGCAGTTTGATTTCACAGTGTCTGAAAATGCGCCCGAGGAGTGGTTTTTCGCTGTGAAATATATTTCGTCCCCCTCTGAAAATGCTCTGACAAATCGCCTTGTAGGGCTATGTTTTGGGAATACTTCCTTCACTATGCCGCATTTTCTCTTAGGTGCTGTACCACTATCCGCAGAAATTTGAGCAAGCATCGCTCTTCCCAAAAGCTCAAAGGTAGCAAATGCAGCAAATGGATTTCCCGAAAGGTTTAGCATGGGAGTGTTGTAATACTTGCAAAACATCGCAGGTGTGCCGGGTTTCATTTCAACCCCTTTGAAGATAGGCGTGATTTTTAGCTCTTTATAAACATCGTGGATAATGTCTTTCACCCCTACCGACACTCCACCAGTAGTGATTATAGCGTGGTACTGTGCATGGTAAGTGCTTATAAACTCGGCAAGTGTTTTACCATCGTCCTCCCACATCTTTGCAGTTACATCAAACCCAAGCTCTGAAATCCTGTGTTTTAATAGATAGAGATTTGAATTGTATATCTTGCCAGTACTGAGTGGTTCATTTATTTCTATAAGCTCATCACCAGTAGTTATAAGTAGGACTTTGGGTATGGTGTAAACCTCTGCCGAGGATATTCCCTGTGAAGCAAGTACTGCAATATGCATTGCATTTAATTTGCTTTTTGCTTCTATGAGTTTACTGCCCATTTTAACATCTTCACCTGCAAAGCAGTAGTTTTGATGATGATTTATCTGTGTGTAGATTTTCACTTCGTTTTCGCCGTAGTCGGTGTCCTCTTGGCGAATTATGCAGTCATATCCCTTTGGTATGGGAGCACCCGTCATAATTCTAATAGCCGTACCTTTTATATGCTCAGTTTCAGAGTAGCCACCTGCATATATGCAGTCTATCACCTTCAAAGTGATGGGATTCTCACTGCATGCTCCCTTTACATCTTCTGAGTTTATTGCGTATCCATCGAGTGGGGAACGATCAAAAGGGGGCTGATTCATAACAGCATGGATATCGTTTTTTAGCACTCTGCCCCTTAATAAGTCAATCGAGATGTTTTCGCTTTCTGCATTATTTTTGCTATTAGCTTTTATTAATTCTACCGCTACTTCAAACTCGACCGACATAATTACACCCCTTTTCCGAATTCACATCTTGGATAAATGCAGTTTTCACATTTAAAGCATAGTCCCCCATGACCAAGCGATGCTATATCTTTTTTAGTGATTTTCACTCCGCAAAGCACTCTTGGAAGTAGTAAATCAAAGACTGTACTGCTTGCATACATAACACATCCAGGTAAACCCATAATAGTAGCACCATCTTCAAAATAACCGAGGAGTAGCATTGCACCCGGTAGCACGGGGGAGCCATAGCTTACAATATCGGCACCGCTGTCCTTTATTGCTGCTGGGGTCATATCATCGGGGTCAACACTCATACCGCCCGTACATAGTATAAGCTGTGCACCCATATTTTTTAGCTTAAGCACCGCTTCTGTGATGCCCTCTTTTTCGTCACTAACTATTTCATGCCCTATCACTTCTTGTCCGAAAGCTTTCATCTTTTCAACTATAACGGGCGTAAATGCATCCTTTATCCTACCGCTGAAAACTTCGCTTCCTGTGGTAACTATACCCACTTTTAATTTTTTATATGGAAGAATTTCAAGAAGCTTTTCGCCCCCTGCAATTTCCACTGCTTTATTTAGCTTATCTTTGTGTATTACAAGCGGTATAACCCTTGTGCCTACAAGCATATCGCCCTTTTTAACTGGGTAATTTGTATGCCTTGTGGCAATCATCAACTCATCCTGCATGTTTATCTCTAAGAGTTTTTCTGTGTTTACTCTGAAAAGCCCTTCTCTGTCTGCAAAGATATTGATTTTGCCCTCTTTTATATCGGAGGCTGTCATGCCATCATTTATGCATAGCTCTGCTAAAATAACCGCCGCATCGTTTTCGTGGAGCATGTCCTCATTATTTTCCCAAACAAATAAATGCTCCTTACCCATGGAAAGCAGCATTGGGATGTCCTCTTCCTTTACTATATGCCCTTTTTTAAATGCTGGGCCATCAAACTCACCCTTTACTATTCTCGTCATATCATGACATAGCACATGCCCTACGGCTTCGGTTGTTTTAATCTTTTTCATTTTATTAAGAGTCCTTTCGGTTTTAATTATAGTATTTTAGACATATAAAAAACACCCTGCCCCTTTAGGAACAGAGTGTTATAACACAAAATAGAGCGAACAAAATCCGCTAAACATTTATAACAGTTCCTTTTCAAACATGGAAGGCGGTTTCGTTTCCAAAACAACCTGCAAGTGTTAATTAATAGTGAGGGTGGAAAAAACACTTAATTACTTTTCGCACATCTTAACACTTTGGCAAACCACCGTAGTTTCCCTTAGGTGTATTTGCTCGGAGCAGTATATTTATTCATTTTTTTCATGATAACATATTTAACATTATTTTGCAATAAGCACTGCTTAACTTTGTTTATTTACTGAAAAATTCTTTGGCAGTTTTTAGCGTTTTATCTATATCACTTTCGCAGTGCGCATTTGATATAAACGCCGCTTCAAACTGTGCAGGTGCGAGATAAACTCCGTTTTGTAGCATATGTGCAAAGTATTTTGCGTATCTCTCGGTGTCGGATTTTTTTGCGTCCCTGTAGTTTTCCACCTTTTGTTCTGTGAAGAAAATGCAGGAGAGCGAGGCTATATTATTAACAACACATCCCTTGCCATATGATATTTCCCTTAGTCCGTCGGCGAGTTTTGTGCCAAGGCAAGAGATCTTTTCATATATTTCAGGGTTGTTTTTTAATAGTTTAAGCTGTGTAAGCCCTGCCGCCATAGCAATGGGATTGCCGCTTAGTGTGCCCGCTTGATAGACTGTGCCCAGTGGGGATATGCACTGCATGATTTCTTTTTTGCCTCCGTAAGCACCCACCGGCATACCGCCACCTATAATCTTGCCAAATGTGATAATATCTGGCTGTATGTCATAGTAAACCGATGCACCGCCAACTGAGAGCCTAAATCCTGTGATTACTTCGTCAAAAATAAGTAGTGAACCATTTTCGCTGCAAAGTTTACGGAGCTCTTTTAAAAATCCCTCTTTTGGAAGCACTACTCCCATATTAGCTGCTATCGGCTCTATAATTACCGCCGCAATTTCGCCTTTATTCTCTGAGAATAGCGTCTTTACACTTTCAATGTCGTTATATACCGCTGTGAGTGTGTCTTTTGCGCATCCTTCGGGTACTCCTGCACTGTCGGGCACACCTGCTGTCATCACGCCCGAACCTGCTTTTACCAGCATACTATCGGAATGTCCATGGTAGCAACCCTCAAATTTTACAAGCTTATCCCTCTTTGTATATCCCCTTGCAAGCCTTATAGCACTCATTACTGCTTCTGTGCCCGAGCTTACCATTCTCACCATATCAAGCGATGGTATTATTGAGCAAATAAGCTCCGCCATCTCTATTTCTATCTCGGTGGCCGCACCGAACGAAAGGCCTTTTTCCGCCATCTCAATTACGGCTTTTTTAATCTCGGGGTGGTTGTGCCCTAAAATCATAGGCCCCCAAGAGCCAACATAATCGGTGTATTTATTTCCCTCTACATCATATATATATGCACCGTCCGCACGGTCTATAAATTTCGGTGTAAGTCCAACATTTTTAAAGGCTCTCACAGGACTGTTTACCCCTCCTGGGATTACCTGCATCGCTCTGTTAAACAACATCTCACTCATTAGCCAATTCTCCCCTCTTTTATAAACTGTGCAATCTCTTTTGCGTAATAGGTGATAAGAATATCCGCTCCTGCTCTAAAAATTGAAGTAGCAGTTTCGGCTATTAGTTTATCCTCTTCAATATATCCAAGCTTTGCCGCCGCTTTAATCATAGCATATTCACCACTTACACTGTATGCAGCGAGTGGCAAGTCAAAACTTGATTTTACCTTTGAAATTACATCCAAATAGGAAAGTGCTGGCTTAACCATTAAGATATCCGCACCCTCTTTTACATCAATAGCCGATTCTTTTACCGCTTCTATGCTGTTGTGGTAATCCATTTGGTAGGTTTTTCTGTCGCCAAACTGTGGGGTGGAGTCCGCCGCTTCTCTGAATGGCCCGTAAAATGCTGAGGCATATTTTGCACTGTAGCTCATTATAGGCGCTTCGGTAAAGCCATGTTTATCAAGTGTTTCCCTCATGTGCTTTATTCTGCCGTCCATCATATCGGAGGGGGCCACCATGTCAGCACCTGCTTCTATATGGGATAGAGCTATTTGGCTGAGATAGTGAAGTGTTGCGTCGTTGTCCACATACTCCCCTTTTAGCACACCACAATGCCCTGTGGAGGTGTATTCACACATGCAGACATCTGTAACTACATACATCTCGGGGCATATCCTTTTAATCTCACGAATTCCCTCTTGAAGCACTCCGTTTGGATTATATGCCTCACTGCCCACTTCGTCTTTATGCTCTGGTATGCCAAAAAGCATCATACTTTTTATTCCGCTGTCGTATGTCTCTTCCACTACTTTAGCGAGCATGTCCACACTGTATCTGTACTGCCCTTCCATCGAGCTGATTTCTTTTTTTATGCCCTTACCCTCTTCGATGAAAATCGGATATATGAGCGAAGAGGGGCTCATTCTTGTTTCCCTTGTCATATCTCTTAGGGTTTCATGAAATCTAAGGCGTCTTGGTCTAATTAGCATAAGCTTATCCCCCTATATATTCTGCCATACTTTGAATAGTGGCTTCTTTTGAAATGTGAATTTCCTTAAACCCGTATTTTTCGGCTTCGGAGGCTGTTTGTTTTCCTATGCAAAGTGCAGGAAGTAAAAGCACTTCTTCACCCTGCATGCCGTCTATAAAGCTTTTCACAGTGGAGGCACTTGTAAAGCAGAGGTAGTCCACGCCATTTTGTATCTCTTTTTTCGCAGCAGGGTTTATCTCGCAAGGGATGGTTTCATATACTGCTACATCTTCGTAGGAAATTCCCCTTGTAGATAATGCTTCGGTTAAGCCCTCTGCGCCGTTTTTAGCTCTGAATATCATTACTTTGCCGTCGGTTTTGATTATTTCGCCAAGCTCTTTGCCACTAAATGATTTAGGCATGAACTCGACTAAAACGCCATGTTTTTCTATCTCTCTTGCTGTCATTTTACCCACCGCAGCAAATTTAGCATTCACAAGTGCTCTTATATCAATTCTTTGCTCTTTTAGCTTTTCAAAGAAAGTTTTCACTCCAAATGCACTTGTAAAAGCGATTACATCCGCATTTATTAGCTCTTCTCTCTCTATATAAAATGGCAATTCCTTAGTTTTTATCGCTGGAAGCTCTATTACCTGTGCACCGCCCTGCCTTAGCTTTTCGCTGAATGTGGAGTTTAGCTCTTTAGGCCTTGTGACTACCACCCTTTTTCCAAAGAGTGGCATTTTTTCCCTCCATGCAAAGCTTTCACGAAGCGAACACACTTCACCAACAACGATAATTGCAGGAGATTTTACCCCCACTCTGTCGGCATCGGCTTTTAGCTGTGAAAGAGTGGATACTGTGCTGCGCTGATTGCCATTTGTGCCGTTTTCTATGATAGCGCAGGGCATGTCTTTTGCCATGCCTGCGGATAGTAATCCCTCACAGATAAGGTTTAGCGAGCTCACCCCCATTAAAAACACTAAAGTACCTTTTAGTTTTACAAGGGAGGTAAAATCAATACTACTCCCCTCACCCTCTTTGGTGTGGGCTGTAATTATATGAAGCGAGGAAACAAATTCCCTGTGTGTAATCGGTATTCCTGCATATGCCGGTACCGCTATCGGCGAGGTAATTCCATTTACAATTTCAAATGGGATATCATCTTTTGCAAGTAGTGAAAGCTCCTCACCACCCCTGCCAAACAGGAATGGATCTCCACCTTTTAAGCGGACAACTGTTTTACCCTTTAGTGCTTCACTGTGAATTATCTCATTTATTTCAGCTTGTGTTTTGGTGTGGTTGCCACCCCTTTTGCCCACATAGATAAGCTCTGCGTTATCATTTGCAAGGCTTAATACTTCCGCACCTATCAGCGCATCATATATTACTACATCGGCGGTTTCAAGCACTGCTTTTCCCTTTAAAGTGAAAAGACCTATGTCTCCAGGGCCACTTCCCACTAAATACACTTTTCCCTTTTTCACTATTTGGTTTCCCCCTTTAGAGTAATAGCTAACTGCTCTGCAAGCTTTACGCAGTCGGATATATTCCCTTTAATACTGCCCTTTGCATCTCTGCCGTTTTCTTCGTTAAAATAAAGTCCCTTAATCGTAATTTCATCACCGCAAACAGTGGAATATGCACCTATTGGAAGCGAGCATCCACCGTCTAAATATCTTACATATGCACGCTCCGCCCTTGCGGATATTTCTGCCATTTTATCATTTATGTAGTCGGTAAATGGGAAGCTTTCGCCCTTTCTACCCTGCACTACGATTATCCCCTGCCCTGCCGCAGGTATCATTTCATTCTCGTTGAATATTTTGGAAATTCTATCTCCAAGGTCAATCCTCTTAAGCCCTGCGGCGGCGAGTATTAGCGCTCCGTAGTTTCCACTATCGAGCTTGTTTAGTCGGGTTATAACATTGCCCCTCACTGGCTCTATTACTGCATTTTGGTAGAGCTCTTTAACGAATAAGCTCCTCCTCATGCTTGATGAGCCTATTGGCTTTGTAAAATCTATCTCTGTTTTGCCCTTAGGGAGTATTAGGGCATCGAATGGGTCGTCACGCTTTAAAAAGGCGATTAGTGGAAGCTCCTCGCTTTCCTCCATTGGCATATCCTTAAGCGAATGGACGGTAATATCCACCACTTTATCAGCAAGTGCCTTATCGAGCTCCTTGACAAAAAGACCCTTACCGCCTATTTTTTGAAGGCTTCTATCGAGTATTATATCCCCCGTGGTCTTCATTGTGATGAGCTCTGTTTCAATGGTTGGATCAAACTCCTTTATTAAGTCAATCACCATCTGGCTTTGCTTAACCGCAAGCACACTATCCCTACTGCCGATTTTAATTTTCATATGTATCTTCATTCCTTTATTCTTTGCATATTTATGCTTTGCTAATGTAATATGCAAATAGGTTTTTTATCAAAAAATATCTTTTACTTTATCGAGTGTTGCTTTAGTTTTTTTATGGTCAGTTCCATCGCCACATACAGCAATTACAACATTCTCTTTAGTGACTACCCCTGGGAAGAAAAAGCTACATTCTTCTTTGGCGTCCGCAATAGAATGGTGTATGCCACGCTCTTTGCACAGAATGGCAATTTTTGAATTTACTTCCCTATTATCCGTACAAGCAATGCAGATTTGCATATCTGTGAGATGTTTAAGCGAAAATTCTTCTTTTATAATCTTTATATTTGAGATATTAGTAATTACCTCAGAAATATCCTTTGCAACCACTGTGATATTTTTAGTAAATTTAAGCAAGGTTAAAATTCTGCGCTCTGCAATTTTACCTGCACCCACTACAAGCACATTATAATCTTTAATATCTATAAAAAAAGGAAAAGGTAAGCTTTTATTCTGCTCACTCATTTTACCACCTCGACAGTTAAATTCTATATCCTCTTGGGGTCACCATTTTATTGTTAACTATTTTTGTAGAAGAGTTGCCAATGAACACTGTGGTAAACATATCTATGGTTTTATCGTCTTTTAGCTCGCTTAGAGTAAGAATTTTGTACTCCTCGCCCTCCCTGCCGATATTTTTAACAATACCACATGGTGTGTCAGCACTCTTATACTCGAGCATTATTTCGCATGCCATATTTAAATAATCCGCTCTTTTTTTGCTTGAAGGATTGTATATACATACGGCAAAATCGGCTTCAGCAGCCGCTTTAATCCTCTTTTTAATGAGCTCCATAGGTGTTAGTAAATCGCTTAGGCTAATAACACAGAAATCATGAATTAGTGGTGCTCCAAGTACTGCCGCACCGCTAAGCGCCGCTGTAACACCCGATACTACTTCTATTTCAATCTCGGGATATTCTTCGCACACTTCATACATAAGCCCTGCCATGCCGTATACACCGCTGTCCCCACTGCATACCATGGATACTGTTTTGCCTTTTAGTGCTTCATCCCTTGCCATTTTGCATCTGTCAACTTCTTGCTTCATAGGAGTTGACAAGTATTCTTTATCAGTAAAATTATCTCTAACTAAGTCTACATACACTGTATACCCTGCTATTACATCGGATTTTTCAAGTGCTGCCATAGCCTTGTATGTCATCTGCTCTTTTTCACCAGGGCCAATGCCCACTACATATATTTTCATTATTTTTTCGCACCTTTCTCGAGTGCAATGAGAACATTCTCCCATTGCGTATAATCTAAATTATCCCTCATGCCATATAAAAGCTTTGCCACTGCGTTGGAGGTAATTTCTTCTATGTAATTGCTTAAATCTATATCCCTTGTTTTATCTTTTACACGCTTTGATACATACCTTGCAGTCGAGCCAGTGATTTCATTTACCGCTGTGATGTGATTTTTAAATCTGTGGGTCGTTAGCATTTTGTGTATGTCGTCCGCTATTATTGTAAGTGCCGTTTCGGTGGACTCGGAAGTACCATGCGTTTTAAATGAGTCTATATTATAAAGTTTTACACCCTCTATATTTTGGATCTCGCTTTCAATATCCCTTGGCATAGCTAAATCCACAAATACAGTTTTGCCACTGATTTTATCTTTTACATCCGAAAGACAGACAGTGTGATGCGGGCTTCTTGTGGCACTTACTACCACATCCACATCGGAAATATATTCAAAGCGTTTTTCATACTCTATGACCTTGCATCCGTTTGGAATTTCAACATATCCTCTTTTGTAGTTGCGAAGTGTCATTATAACACTCACTCCAGAAGCAATCAGCTCCCTTGCGACTATCTTACCCATTTTGCCATTGCCTATGAGCAGTGCCGTAACCTCACTTAGATTCTGAAACTCTTTTCTAATAAGGCTGAGCGTGGTATCGCCGAGTGAGCTTTCATTTAGTGCAAGGCGCACATTGCTCTTTACTTTTTTCGCCGTAGTTATAGCCGATTTAAAGAGTAGATTTAGCTTTGGAGAAAGGCTGTCCATTTCGTCCGCTAAATTATATGCATCTTTCACCTGTGTGATTATTTGGTCTTCTCCGTAAATCTGTGATTTCATTCCACACGCAAGCTCAAAAAGATGATATGCCACATCCGCACCCTGTATTACAGTGGCACATTTACTGTACAAAGCGCTATCAAGCCTTTTAAGGTCGCATAGCACAGTAAATGGACATGGTGGCTCTTCGCCGTCTTTTGCACTTATATAGAGCTCGGTGCGATTGCAGGTGGATAAAATTACGCAACCGCTGACATTTTTGAGCTTTTTTATCTTTTCTATCGCTATTTCCTGTGCGGATTTCGTAAAGGCAAATATTTCTCTTTGGCTTACCTCAGCCGTATTATGATCTATTATCGCTAATTTGATATTCATATTTTCTCCCGATTTTCACCGATTAGTTGATGCCTTGTCTAAACTCATGTGTAAAGGTTTTATCATAGAGTTTACTTTTTTCATACTCTGCACCTAAGAAGTCACCTACTAAAATAAGTGCTGTTTTGGTTATATTATTTTCCCTTGCAGTCTGTGGAAGTGTGTCCACCGTGCATAGGAATTTCTTTTCATCTTTCCATGATGCTTTATATACTATTGCCGCTTTTGTATCGCCTGTATAAGCACCTTTTTTAAGCTCGTCAACTAAGTTTTCAAGCAGACCTGTCGAGAGATAGATTGCCATTGATGCGCCATGTGAGGCGAGCGAAGCTATATCCTGACCCTCTGGCACAGGGGTTCTCCCTGCCATTCTTGTTATAATCACTGTTTGCGATACTCCGGGTAGGGTGTATTCTGTTTTAAGGGTAGCTGCCGCACCAAATAGCGCGCTCACTCCCGGGGTAAGGTCATAGGAGATATTCTCTTCATCGAGTATATCCATCTGCTCTTTAATTGCTCCGTATATGCTTGGGTCACCTGTGTGCAGTCTTACAACTTTTTTACCCTTGGCATCTCCCTTTATCATAACTTCCGCCACTTCTTCAAGTGTCATAGTAGCACTGTTGTGTATTTCGCATCCTGCTTTTGCATAGTTTAGCAGTTCAGGGTTTACCAGTGAGCCTGCGTATATAATAACATCGGCTTCCTTTAGATGATTTGCGCCTCTAACTGTGATTAAATCCTCTGCGCCACAGCCTGCTCCAACAAAATTTATCATCTATTTGCCCTCCTTTATTATGATTAAGGAAAAGTAGCTTGAATTCTCATCCGCTGTATCGAGTGATTTATGGATAACCTCACCCTCCATTGAGCAACGCTCAACCATCATGGCATTATCGTATAAATTCATATCCTTTAGCATGGTTTTTACCTTTTCCATCTGCCTGCCCGATTTCATCAGCACCTTTGTCCCTTTAACGGGCAGTGCTTCCTGAATGCTCTCATACGAGGCTGGAAGAATGATTATTGCTTCATCCCTTTCGCCAAGTGATATGCCAAGCTTTGCCGCCGAGGCTGTGAATGAAGTTATTCCTGGGATGATTTTAGTTTCATATCCCATTTCAAGTACAATTTTATGCACATATATGTATGTTGAGTATACTGTGGGGTCGCCGAGTGTTAAAAAGGCTATGTTTTCGCCTTGAGATAGTCTTTCAGCTATGATGTCCGCCGCTTTTTGATAGGATTTGTTTAACACTTCTTTATCTTTTGTCATCGGCATGTCAAGCACTAAAATTTCTTTCCCTTCTAAGTTCACAACGCCTTTTGCGATGTTATAAGCTACCATATCGCGCTCTTTAGATGTGCGTGGCACGGCTATTATATTACAGCTCTCAGTTGCTTCAATAGCATTGAGCGTCATGTCCTTTGGGTCTCCACAACCCACACCAATTCCAAATAATATACCTTTTTCCATAGTTTCTCCTTAAATCTTTTCCTTTAATTTTCTTTACTTTATAATTTCAGATAACAAGCTTTCGGCGTTTTCACTGCTCTTTAGTAGCCCATGATCATTTGAATAAATCATACCACCGATATTCTCGCTATCAAATCTGCGCCTTATGTGATAATCAAATTTTTCTATTACAAACTGCATTGTTTCATCAAAATATCCACTGTCTTTAAGTAAAGTAATCGCTTCTTCGGTGGATATGCAGTCTAAGATTTTTTGCAAAGTGTGATTACCAGCCCCTGCTTTAATGCCTGCGGCAGTGAGAATTTCCATCCTCGCATCACAGTTGTTTGAATGGGTGTTAAACACGCCACCTGCCACCTTGATAAACTTGCCTATATGCCCGATTAAGAGTATTTTCTCAAAACCCATACTTTTAGCCATATCTATTGCATCACCTAAGAAATTGCTCGCTTTCACTACCCTTATTTCTGGGATTTTAGTTGCCCCATCTATAAATGTTTTGCCATAATTCCCTGGGGTGATTACAATGCTCTTAGCACCTGTTTCTTTAATTACGCCAAGCTCTACCTTTATGGTGTCTATCAGTGCTTTACTGCTCATTGGCTCGACTATTCCCGTTGTGCCAATTATCGAAATACCGCCTACCACACCAAGCCTTGGATTATATGTTTTAGCCGCAAGCCTCTCGCCATCGGGTACGGATATCGTAATTTTTATACCACCCTCGTAGTTTAGATGTTCCATAACTTCGCTTACTTCTTTGGTAATGGTTTTAATTGGGGTTTTGTTTATCGCCGCTTTGCCTATTTCGGTGCCAAGCCCCTTCATAGTAACCCTACCAACACCAACACCACCGTCTATCTCTACTTTGGGTTGAGTGATTTTTTCGGCTTTTGCATAAATGAGTGTGCCGTTTGTAACATCTGGGTCTTCCCCACTGTCTTTTTGTATATATGCACTGCAAAATTCTTCGCAGAGCTCATCAGCGTTAACACCAAGGCATAATTTTATACCTTTGGGAGTGTCTATATCTATGATTTTAGGAATTTCACCGCTGAGCAGTCCAATTGTTGCCGCTTTTGCCGCCGCAGTTGCACAGCTGCCAGTAGTATAACCCCTGCCGTCTTTTAGTTTTGTAATCTCCTGCATATTATCCCCCCAAACGCATAGGAATTTGCAAAAATAAAACCACCTTTAACGGATGTAAAGGCAGTAAACAAATTTAGTTTATCCCGCTCCAAAAATCCGTAGAGCTTTAAATTAAGGGTATCTGGCTCATGCCGATATTATAACAGCATTTACAGTAGCGGCTCTGCGTGGGATTTTCACCCAACTTCCCCTATTTTTATTAAAAAATGACGGAATATTTCTATCCTAAAGTATTATACTATGTTTATAGGCAATTGTACAGACATTTTTATTAAATATAGGGAAGCTGACAAAATAGTTATAATAAAATCTAATTTTTACATTATCTTATTTATATAGTGGCATATACTGCGATGAATTACTATATTAAAATGCAGTTTTCCATAAAGATTAGTTCTTGACATTACTCATCCCCCTCGCTATCGGAAAGAGAGAAAAAAGTTTAAATTAATCTGTATTGACAAAAATAAATTTAAGTGATAATATGAAACCATAAAGTGAAAACGCTGACGAGGAAGTTATTACCACGGCTTTTTACAGAGAGAGTATCCTTAGGCTGGAAGATACTTATTATCGGGTAAAAAAACTACCGCCTCCGAGTGTGCAATTAATGTTTATCACCAAATGCACCGTAGATACTGCGTTAAAGTATTATTTGAGTGGCAGGGCTATGCTTTGCAATTCGGGTGGAACCGTGGAGTTAGTACTTCATCCCGTTTTTCGGGATGGGGTTTTTTTATTTTTTGAGGATTGAGCTTGAGAGCAAGTTCAAATTCAATCTATCAAAATCCGTTTTCACGCAAGGCACGCCTGACAACTGAAGAACATGGCACAATTATCACCATTTTTATGGTTGCTGTGCCTTTAAAAGAAAGGAATGATCATAATTATGATTAAAGTAACACTGAAAGACGATGTTGTAAAAGAATTTGAAGCTGGTATTTCCATTGCTGAAATTGCGAAAAATTTAGGAAGTGGGCTATATAAGGCTGCTTGTGCCGGAAAGATAAACGGTGAATTATGTGATTTACGCACCGAAGTAAACGAGGACTGTAAGGTGGAAATCCTCACATTCGACACCGAAGATGGCAAAAAAGCATTTAGGCACACAGCTTCGCATGTTTTAGCGCAAGCAGTAAAAAAACTATACCCCACTGCTAAAATTGCAATGGGTCCTGCTACCGACACAGGTTTTTTCTATGACTTCGATGTTGAGAAGCCATTTACCGCTGAAGAAGTGGAAGTAATTAATAAAGAGATGAATAAAATCATCTCACAAGGCGATAAATTAGAGAGATTTGAGCTTTCAAAAGAAGAAGCTTTAGAGCTTATGAAAGATGAGCCATACAAAATAGAGCTTATAAATGAGCACAGCGAGGCGGGCGATAAGCTTTCTTTCTACAAACAAGGGAGCTTTGTTGATTTATGTGCAGGCCCCCATCTACTTTCCACCGCACCACTTAAGGCTGTAAAGCTAACTCAGTGCACAGGTGCATACTGGAGGGGTGATGCGGATAACGCTATGCTATGCCGTGTATACGGTGTGGCTTTCCCAAAAGCCGCACAACTTGAAGAATATTTAGTAGCTGTGGAAGAAGCTAAGAAAAGGGATCACAATAAAATAGGTAGGGATCTTAAAATATTCACAACTGTTGACTATATCGGGCAGGGTCTTCCTGTTCTCCTACCAAAAGGCGCAAAAATCCTGCAAATATTACAGCGATTTGTTGAAGATGAAGAAACACGCAGGGGCTACGAGAGAACACGCACACCACTTATGGCTAAAAGCGATTTGTACTCCATTTCGGGACATTGGCAGCATTATAAAGATGGCATGTTTGTGCTTGGCGACGAAGAAAAAGACAATGAAGTTTTTGCACTGCGTCCAATGACCTGCCCATTCCAGTTCCAAGCATTCCTATCCGATATGCGATCATACAGGGATTTACCTATGAGACTTGGCGAAACAGCCACACTCTTTAGAAATGAAGCCTCTGGCGAGATGCACGGCCTTATAAGACTGAGACAATTTACAATCTCGGAGGGACATATAATCTGTACTCCCGAGCAACTTGAAGAAGAATTCACTGAATGCCTTGACCTTGCAAGATTTATGCTTAAGACTTTAGGTCTTGAGGATGATGTATCCTATCAGTTCTCTAAATGGGATGAAAACAATAAGGAAAAATACATCGGCTCACCTGAGCAGTGGGAAAGCATACAGGGCAAAATGAGGGACATCTTAACACATCTTGAGCTCGACTTTGTGGAAGCTGAGGGTGAAGCGGCATTCTATGGCCCTAAGCTTGACATTCAGATAAAAAATGTACATGGCAAGGAAGACACATTAATCACAATTCAGATAGACTTCCAGCTTGCTGAAAGATTTGAGATGGAATACATCGACAGCGATGGCGCAAAGAAATTCCCATACATCATACACAGGACTGCTATTGGATGCTACGAGAGAACACTTGCTCTGCTAATCGAAAAATATGCTGGCGCATTCCCCACATGGCTCGCTCCTGTACAGGCGAAGATAATCCCCATTTCCGATAAGCAGTTTGATTATGCAAAAAGCATTGCAAAAGAGCTTACGGCTTTAGGATTTAGGGTTGAGAGCGACCTTAGAAATGAAAAGATGGGGTATAAAATCCGAGAAGCACAGCTTGAAAAAATACCTTATATGTTGGTTGTGGGTGATAAGGAAGCTGAGGCTGGGGCTGTTTCTGTTCGTTCACGCAAAGAGGGCGAGGGTGGTGTTATGAGCATTAAAGAGTTTATTGCTAAAATCACCGAAGAAGTAGATACAAAGGCTTTATAATAATAAAAAGTGTTGCCACCAAACATAGTATTTCAGACATACCAATTTGGTGGCAACAACTCAACGGATGTATAAAAAATCATTTCACGGCTAAAATTCTTGAAATTGGATAGCAATTTATTGGCAAATTTTTGTGTGTTAACTTATAAAAACAATACAACTTCAATAAGGAGGTCACCTATGAAAACTGTACTTTATATTGCAATGAGCTTGGATGGATATATTGCAACTGAAAATAAAGCGATTGACTGGCTATCGGGTGATGGCAGTGCGGCTGATAGCATGGGGAGCTATGATAGCTTTTATGAAACTGTTGATAGGGTTATAATGGGGTATGCAACTTATAATCAGGTAGTAACAGAGCTCTCCCCCGACATATGGCCGTATGAGGGTAAAAAAAGCTATGTGCTCACCTCAAAAGCTCTCCCCGACACAGAGAATATCAAATTTATATCCACACCTCTACCCGAGCTTATTAAAAAGCTAAAAGTGGAGGGCGAAAAGGATATATGGATATGCGGTGGCAGTAAGCTTGTAAATTCTATGATGTCAGAAAACCTCATAGACAGATACCATATCACCGTAATTCCCACTATTTTGGGTGGTGGAATACCTTTGTTTGAGAAGAGTTATGTAGAGCATAAATTAAAACTAATTTCAGCAAATAATTGTGGGAATGGCTTTGTTGATTTGATTTATGAGCCAAGGGATTAGAGGGTTTTGAGTTTTAGATAAAATTTTTAGCGAAGATAAGAAGTTTAAAAAGATATGTTATAAAACACACTGACTAAATACTCATATCAATAAAGAAGGAACATGTCAACTAAAAGTGACATGTTCCTTCTTTTATATTGTAATTATAATAGTTGTTACTTATCCTCGATTTCAAAAATCAAGTCCATCTCTTTAAACTTACCATAGTCAGAAATGTTAACCGGAATATATCCAACATATGAAAAACCTCTCAGAGCGTATTCATCAATGATTTTTCGGTGCTCATCAAACTTTGCTCCAAATAATTTATCGTTTACAACACGGACATACTCATATCTTTTCATTACTCTTGCATCCTTACTATATAGCTTAAAATTGCCGTGGGTAGGTGTCCCTATCCCAAAAGTGCCCTATCATCATTGAATTCGCTGCCCTTTGCGGCGGTAAATTTTTTAAGCAAGTCTTCTATTGTCAGCTTTTTCTTTTCTTCGCCGTCAATGTCTAAAATAATTTGCCCATTATCCATCATTATAAGCCTATTGCCATGCGCAATTGCATCCCCCATATTGTGGGTTACCATCATTGCTGTGAGCTTATGCTCGGCAATAATTTTATCGGACAGCTCTAATACCTTTGCGGCTGTCTTTGGGTCAAGTGCCGCTGTGTGTTCATCCAAAAGTAGGATTTTAGGCTTTTTAAGGGTTGCCATAAGTAGGGTGAGTGCTTGCCTCTGCCCACCTGAGAGCAGTCCTACTTTCGTGCGCATCCTGTCTTCAAGCCCTAAATCAAGGGTTTTTAAAAGCTCGTGGTATAGCTCTCTTTCATTAGCTTTTATTCCCCAGCCAAGTCCCCTTGACGCACCTCTTCTATATGCAAGCGCTAAATTTTCCTCAATTTCCATATCCGCCGCTGTGCCGTGCATTGGATCTTGGAAAACTCTGCCCAAATACTTAGCCCTTTTGTGCTCTCTAAGCGAGGTGATATCCACTCCATCGACGATTATTTCGCCTTTGTCTATCGGCCATGAACCTGCTACGGCGTTTAGAGTAGTGGATTTTCCTGCACCATTACCGCCGATAACAGTTACGAAATCGCCCTCTTTTAGGTGTAGATTTATCCCATTTAGAGCTACTTTTTCATTGGGTGTACCCGGATTAAATGTCTTATATACATTTTTTACTTCGAGCATATTAATTCACACCCTTTCTGATATTACGCTGTTTGGATTGTGCTTTGATATGTGGTACTGCTAAGAAGGCAGCAACTATCAGTGCACTAACAAGTTTTAAGTCGGTGGTTGCAAGTCCGAGCTGTAATACAAGTGCTATTACTATATAGTACAAAATCGCACCTATTACAACACCTGTGAGCTTTCCAGCGAAGCTTTTAAGTAGTTTATCAAAAATAACTCCACCTATGATTACAGAAGCAAGCCCTATAACGATTGCTCCCCTACCCATATTTACATCGGCATTGCCTTGATATTGTGCGTATAATGCCCCTGCAACACCCACTAAACCATTGGATATCATAAGCCCCATTACTTTCATTGTGTTAGTATTAATTCCCTGTGCCCTTGCCATTTTTTCATTGCTTCCAGTAGCTCTGATTGCACGGCCGACTTCAGTACCGAAAAACCAATAAAGCACTGCAATAATAACCACGCAGAATATTCCAGCTACCATAATGGCATTGGGTATTTCTCTTAAGCTTAATATAAGGTCATATTTATCGACACTTATCGCCACATTCGACTTACCCATAATTCGCATATTTATCGAATAAAGTGCGAGCTGGGTAAGTATACCTGAAAGTATTGCAGGTATTCCAAATGCCACATGGAATATCCCTGTAACAAGCCCTGTGAGCATCCCTGCAATTCCTGCAAATACAAGTGCTACATACGGATTTACCCCTGCGACCATCATTACAACCGCAACTGCTCCACCCGTACACAGACTGCCATCAACTGTTAAATCGGCGTAATCGAGTATTTTATATGTAATGTAAACACCTATTGCAAGCAGACCCCAAATAAGCCCTTGGGCTACCGATCCTGGCATAGCTCTTAGCAGTGCCTCAATATTCATCTCTTTACCTCTTTTCGGTACTACTGAGTAGTATTATATAGTCGTTTATATCCCTTGTCAAAAACTTTAGAGTTTGGATATCTTTTTGTATGCTTTCTCGTTTGTGACAAGTGAAGTATATCGTGAAATTGCATTAAATTGCTATATTTCATTTATATAGCATTGCAAAAAGGGGCTACGGCACTAAAATGCCGAGCCCCAAAAAATTCTTTACTGAATAGCTTCAAAGTTTTCAGGCATTGTGATACCTAATTCACTTGCTGCATCGGCATTGTATTTGTATAGAAGATTTTCACTTACATATCCAATGGGAGTTTCAGCAGGGTTTGCACCATTTACTAATATTTCATAAGCCATCTGGCCTGCATTAGCTCCTAATTCATAATAGCTGATGCTGAGTGTAGCAAGTCCACCTTCGGAACACATACCCTCTTCGCCTGTTACAACAGGAATGCCCGCAGGTAGTGCAATATCTCTAACTATACCCATATTACTTGCCATTGTGTTGTCCGTTGGGATGTAAATAGCATCCACTTCACCAACTGCTAAAGTAGTTACAGGTTGTATTTCATTTGAGTCTGCCGCTGTGTACTCTTCAAATTCAACGCCAAGCTCAGTAAGTCTTGCTTTTGCAAGCTCTGCTTGGAAGATTGAGTTTGGTTCTGCACTGCAGTAGAGTATGCCTACTTTTTGAGTGTCGGGAGCAAGCTCAAATATTATATCTATCTGCTGTGTGATAGGAGCTAAGTCGGAGATACCTGTTACATTTCTGCCAGGAGCTTCGTTTGTATCTACAACGCCCGCTGTAACATAGTCTGTTACTGAAGTACCTACGATTGGAATGTCGCCAGTAGCCGCAGAAGCCGCTTGAAGGGCACCTGTTGCATTAGCCATAATTAGGTCTACATCATCTGAAACAAATTTTGTAGCGATAGTTGTGCTATTTGTGCTTTCGCCTTGCGCATTTTGTACATCAAATGTTACTTTATCGCCTAATAGCTCTGTGAGTTTATCCTGGAAGCCTTGTGTTGCCGCATCTAAAGCAGGGTGTTCTACAAGCTGTACTACACCAATGGTGTATGCTTCACCTTCATTTGTATCCGCTGCTTCACTGCTTGCAGCAGGTGTTTCGGATTCTGCTGGAGCTTCGGATTCCGCAGGTGCGGAGCATGATGATACTGATAGTGCTACTACTGCCATAGTTAGTATGGCTAAAATTCTTTTATTAAGTTTCATGGTTTTTTTACTCCTTTTTATTGTTGTGCAGAGCACTGTCGCACTTTGCACTGATAAAGTAAATTATATCACCGCAAATGAAAATGTCAAGTAGATTTACATTTTTTTGTGATTTGGTGTGCCGTTATTCTTAATAAGTAATATTTCTGCGAGTATTGCCACTGCGATTTCGGCAGGTATGCCACTCGCTACATTGAGCCCAACAGGGGCGAAAACATGGGATAGTTCATCGCTGTTATACTTCTTTGAGAGCTCTGTATAAATGTCTATAACCTTTTTCTTACTGCCTATCATTCCTAAGTATTTTAGCTTTTGCGGCATTGCAAAATCGAGCGCATCTTTATCATATTTATGCCCTCTTGTGCAAATCACTACATACGCAGAGCTTGAAAAATTAATATACTCATTATAGTTTGCACTGTCGCACACTATATAATTCACATCTGAAAAATAAGGTTTAAATTCTTCCCTATCCTCGATAACGCTCACTTGAAAGCCTGTTAGTTTTGCTATTTTTGCAAGGCTTTGGGATATATGCCCACCACCGAAAATATATAGGTGATTTTCATTGCCCATCACATTGCCAAAACCTTTCATTGCACCACCACAAACCATTCCATTTTCTCCATGGTCGTAGTCTATGCTAAATATACGCTCACCGTTTTTCATGGCTTCTCTTGCGGCTAAAATAGCTTTGTATTCGGTAGCACCGCCACCTATTGTGCCTTTATTTATTCCACTTTCCGAAACTGCTATCATCTGACCTGGGCTTGCAGGTGAGCTCCCAGTTGTTTC
Source organism: uncultured Oscillospiraceae bacterium (assembly GCA_964370185.1). GTDB lineage: Bacteria > Bacillota > Clostridia > Oscillospirales > Ruminococcaceae > CAYJEQ01. Next base: position 21,251 of record CAYJIJ010000002.1, on the reverse strand, counting down.
AGTAACGGTGATAAGCGCAACTTTATTTCCCTCTTTTACTTCATTATTCATAAATTGTAGCAATTCTTCATTCATAATTTCTAACTCCTTTTCTTTTATATTTTAGGCTGGTTTAGATTACTGCGTTCTATTTAATACTATTTCTTTTGACTTTTAAGATAAAAATATGCCTCTAAGGCTGCACCACCGAGGGTTCTTGCTTTATCGGATATGGTGTGGTAATTTACATCAGTCCTTGGGTCTATATCCCCTATTTTCATCCCTTTTCTAACATAAATCCCATCCCTTATAAGCCCTCTAACAAGTCCTGTAAATAGTGCTTTATACGGCACTGTGTCAACTTCTAAAACAGTTTCGCCTTCCTGCACAACACTTCCTATTTTTGCGATGTTTTTAACATACCCCTCCATGGGTGCATGGATAACTCGCTGTGCGGATTTGCCACCTATTTCCCCTGGTATGCCTGTATTTGGCTTTGCACTGCCACTTAGTATAAGCCTTCCGAGGTCATGCCCCCTCATGGTTTCTATTACTGCGTCCACATCTTCCCCTGCGATAAACCCAGGGCCGAGCGCTATTGTTATATCCGCCATGTTTTTATTTGTGCCGAGATTTTTCTTTGCAATGACTCCATCTATCACCGCAAGTGGTTTTATTTTTTTTACCACATTACATTCTTCGTCAATAATAATTGGTACAATTCTTTTCTCAAAACATTTTATAGCCTCTTCTAAATCGGATACAAACTCAGCTTTCACATCCTCAACAACCGCTACTTTGGCATAGACAGCCTCACTCAGTGCCACCGTACGCCTTATGGCGGTTGGATTTGCTGTTTCTGTTACCAGCACATTAAATCCACTGCGATGAAATTTCTGTATTACTCCCGTGGCTAAATCTCCACCGCCACGCACCACTATTATATTATCAATCATTATTAATATCCTTTCTTTGAAAGTTAGATAATAAACATTAAATATACTCTTTGCAATCATCTGCTTAAAACAAGCATCTAAAAAATGGCTTATTAAAAACTATACCTCATTCCAACTTGCAGCCATAGCAGAACCATAAACTATTTTATCAAAAAAATCTGAGCCGTACTCTTTTTTTACTACCTCAGCCAGTTTTTTTGCCATCGATATACCTTCACTGCTTTCCACTTTATTTATACAAAGAATTTTTTTGCCCACACTCTTATAAAACATGCCGTTTCTTTCGCATAACATTCTTGCGATATGCTTATAGTCTATTCTTTCATCGCTTTTAATTTTTGTGAGTGCTTTAAACTCTTCCTGTCTAAATACTGTTTCATCACTTACAGCCTTATTTAAAGAGCTCAGTGTAATGATGCCCACTGTGTAGGTGGTGTAGTTTGGCACTACTGGTTCATAATCACGCCAGCCCTTGCAGGCTATGCCCTTTGAGCCATCCGCTTCGATAAGTGCTATATCAAATTTTGAAACTACATCTTTTAGTATGTGCAGTGGCATTGCTTCTAATTTTCCACTGCTCTCGTTTATTACCCCATAGCAATATACAGCCTCTTTGGGGATGTGCTTTATGCAGTCATCGAGGCTATTTATTAAAATCGTCCCCTGTTCGGGTCTGATTTTGGTCGTAGTGGTTATAAGCACTTTTTTATTTTTAATGCTTTCGGAAAGAGTTTTAATAAAAGTGGTCTTTCCACCACATCCAACCACCGAAACAATAATTTTTTCAGATAAATCATCTTTTGCTCTGATTAGTGCGAGAGACGATAATTCCATAGTAAATCCCCCAAAATACTTTATCGGATAAAATTAACCTTATCGGTTTTTTGCGCTACTATTTCCCCGATTATTTCTGCTTCTGGATTTGTTTCCCTTATTTCATTTAAGAGAGCCTCTGCATCCTCTGGATTAACTGCCATTAGCAGTCCTCCCGAAGTTTGAGGGTCGAAAAGCACCTCTTGCAATCTTTCATCAATCGCACTCACTTCCCCAAAAGCGGAGTAATTTCTACGATTTCTACCACCTGCCGAGGTGATAAATCCTTCTTTAGCATAGTCGAGTGCTTCTTTTATAACTGGGAGCTTATCCACATATAAATTCGCCCCCACTCCCTCATTGCCACACATTTCACTTAGATGTGAAAGCAGTCCAAATCCTGTGACATCGGTGCAGGCATTTACTTTATATTTACGCATTTTCTCAGCGGCAAATTTATTGAGCTTTTTCATACTTTTTATAGCAGTATCCGTTGCCGACTGTGACGCCGCACCATTTCTTGCAGCAGACATAATTATGCCTACCCCAAGAGCTTTTGTTAGTATAAGCTTATCACCCATTTTCGGAGTGTTGTTTTTTAGTATTTCGCTTTTCTTTGCCCTGCCTGTGACCGCTAAGCCGTATTTTGGCTCGGTGTCGTATATCGAGTGCCCACCTGCTATCACACCACCTGCTTCATGCATTTTATCAAGTCCACCCTTTAAAATTTCCTTGAGCATATCTTCGGGCAATTCCCTTGGAAAGCTCACAATATTGAGTGCAAAAAGCACTTCCCCACCCATTGCATATACATCACTGAGTGCATTTGCTGCCGCTATTTGGCCGAAGTCGTAGGCATCATCCACCATTGGAGAGAAAAAGTCGAGTGTTGATATTATGCAGTTTTCACCATCCATATCATAAACAGCGGCATCATCGGAGGACTCATAGCCTACAATTAGCTCATTTACGGGTTTTTTGGGCATCTCACTGAGTATTTGTCTCAATGTGTCCGCTCCTATTTTGGCACCACATCCACCGCTTGTGCAACTTGAAAGTATTGAAATTTCATTATCCATTTAATGTTCCTCCGTATTTTTCACCTGATATTCCTGTATTTAAAATGTATACCATATGATTATACTATATAATTTATCAAAAATCTATCAACTAAAAAATTCTCCTATATACTTCTCTACAATGTAGTAGGTGTAGTATATAGGAGATATTTATCCACTAAAGTTTCTTATATTAAATGTCTATCGCTCTTAATCTCTTGGCGGCGATATTTTTCTTGCTAAATAGACGAGTGGTGTGTCTAAAATGCTAGTAAATACATATATGATATAGCTTGAAGTGGTAATCGCAATAAGTGTAGGTATATCGTACATTCCGCCAAAAGCACCAAATGTAAATAGCACAGAGTTCATTAATTGTGATATTAAAGTAGAACCATTATTTCTAATCCATAGTGCTTGTTTTTTGTTTCCAAATTTTTCAGTGGTGAGCTTCCATATGAAGTGATACAGCCATACATCAAAAATCTGTGCAATAGCGTAAACTCCCAAACTTACAATCATTAATCTCGGTGTGTTTGAAAACACTTCCCTAATTGAAGGGCTTACCCAGTCCGAGCTTGCTGGGATGTAGTAAAACCATGTTCTTGATATTAAGATAAATGTTATATTTGTTGCTATACCTATTTTAACAGCTTTATTAGCTTCCTTCTTCCCAAAAATCTCCGAAAGAATGTCGGTAACTAAAAATGTGCTTGCAAATAAGATATTTCCGAGTGTTTGCTCCATGCTAAAGGCATCAACGAGTATAAGTACTTCTATATTTGCTGTTATTGTAGCAAATACAGTCCATGCATAAAGCCCTGATTTGCCAAATAATTTGTAAAAAATAAGTACCGAGCCGTATGTTATAAGCAGTGATATAATAAGCATTATTTCATTAGTCATTGATATCACCTCCACTCACGGTTTTTTCTTTGGTTTCTTTTACTTTGAAATTCATTTTTTCCCTTTCCGAAAGATAACACAATAAAAAAGCGCGCACCAAAAAAATGCGCACAAATTAATGTGTTTATTCCTTAGTTTTGTTTATAGACAGGATGGTTACGAACTGTCTTAATTTAGTTGCGTTCTATATTATACAATATCAAGAATTTTTTTGCAACTACTTTTTTTGTAGAGTGTCGATAATAGATAAATCAATCCTCTTTACATGTGTAAGTCTTCGATAAAGGGAATATTTGTATGGATTTTTTGTTATTATATATGAATTTCACTTTTATTTCTCTATTATTGATTTATTGAATTTTTTTGGCAAAAAAGTTATAATTAGTATAATAAAAAGATGTCGCATTTTCACAATTTAATTGTTTTAATGCACCTATATTAGAAAGGAATGATTATGCTTATGAAAAAAATTTTAGTCGCTTTTCTATCTATTGCAATTTTATTTAACACGACTGGATGTACTCCTGAACCTGAAATGACTCCCGAAGAGCTTTTCGATATGGCTATGACTGAACAGACCGAGATGACCACAGCTGATATAAGCTACGAGCTTATTTTAACTGCTAATCTTCCATCAGAAAATGAAACTATTGAGGCTATGATGGAAATGGATATGTTAATAGACATAACAAACATTAGCGACCCTAAGCTTAGTGCTAATATTTCTTTTGCAACTATGGGTGTAAAATTAACTGGAAATATGTTTTTTTATGATGGATATCATTATATGGAAATGTTAGGGCAAAAAACTAAGCAAAAGGATAATACAGATTTTGCACAAATGTTTAACTCCGCCTTAGAAATCGAAAGTATTCATTCCAGCGATTTAGAAACTCTTGAAATGACCGAAGCAGACGGCAATAAAACTTTAGCCTATACAATTTCCGAAGAAAAGGCTGATATTCTTTTTGCTCCTATTTATGAAATATTTGATGAAATATTTTCCGCTGAAGAATTGCAAGGCATGGGAGAACTCATAGACATAGACATTGGAAATTTATCCGGCAGTGTGGTTGTTGATGAAAATAACAAACTCTCAAATGTAGCTTTCAACCTTACAATGGATATGACTAATGGAGCTGAAACAGCAGAATTCGAGATGGAAGCACTTATAACCATAAACAGCTATAATGAGCCTATTAAAATCGAAATCCCCCCCACGGATGAATATGAAGAAATCCCTGCAGACTCCCATTTGATTTAGATATATCTAAAAATACATATTTGTAGGCACAAAAGTGTTTTCTTTTTCTCTCCGCTAATATTAAAAATTTAATGTTCAGAAATAATAACGGTTAAATTTTAAAGGTATTATTTGGTAAAAAGGCTTCACAAATTGCTTTTTTTGTGATATACTAACAAACAGGTGCCATATAACTTGTTTATATAGCATACTAATTATTTTTTAAGGTAGGTTTTACAATGAAGAAAATTTTAAGCGCTTTATTATGCGCAATGATGGTAGTGAGTATGGTAGCATGTGATTCTGCTCCTTCTATTACACCTGAAGAGCTTTACAATCAAGTTATGAATGATTCTATGGGAATTAAAACTGCTGACGTTAGCAGTAATATCGTAATGAATATGTCTGCTCCATCACAGGGATTAGAGATGGATATGACCATGGATATGGATGTACTTATGGATATGACTGATGAAGAAAACATTAAATTCTACTCCTCAGCTAAGACAAACACTATGGGCATGGAGCTTGATATCATCTCTTTCTATGCTGACGGCTATCAGTACATGGAAATGATGGGCCAAAAAATGAAACAAGAAATGCCTTTAGAAACTTTCTTAGCTACTGCTCAAACAAACCCACAGGTTATTTTAGCAGAAGACATGGAAACATTTGAAATGACTGAAGCTGACGGCAACAAAACATTTACTTTCACAGTAAAAGCTGACCGTATGCAGGCTCTATTTGAAGAAGCTATGGGTTCCATGGGCGATATGGCAGCAATGGCTGGAGCAGGCGAATTCAGCTTTGAAGATATGTCCGGTAACCTTGTTATTGATGCTGATAACAACATTGTAAGCCAGAATATCTCTATGATTGTTTCTGTTACTGTTGAAGGTGAAACAATGGATATGGATATGGATATGAACATGGTTTACAACAGCTACAACGAGCCTGTTGAAATCACAATTCCAGCAACAGATGATTACACAGAAATCCCTGCATAATCCAATATTTATACTTTAATTAAAATAGGTTTTAGCTAAAATTAGCTAAAACCTATTTTTTTTGACATTAAATTACTCAGCTATATATTACATTGTATTTACTGTAAAAAAATGCTATAATCAAAATAATTTCTACTGACAATGATAGAGTATTTATTATTGAATATATTTATATTTTTTATAAATGATAAAATGCAGCTTCAACTCGCTACTTTGTAGCGAATACTGCTTTGAAAGGTGTAAGTGTGATATATGGAGTTTAGTTCAGTTTTGTTCGCTTTTTCTTTAACACTATTTGCAGGACTCTCGACAGGTATAGGAAGTGCGCTTTCACTTGTTTCAAAAAAGACAAATAAGGCATTTCTTTCAGCATCACTCGGATTTTCAGCGGGAGTTATGCTCTATGTTTCGTTTGTAGAAATTTTTGTTAAGGCAAAAGACACCCTCACTGCGTCTTTAGGCGAGAGCATGGGGTATACGGCAACTGTTTTGGGTTTTTTCGGCGGTATAGTTTTAATTGCTATCATTGATAAATTTATCCCTGAAATGGGAAACCCACATGAGGCACACACCGTTGAAGAGATGGATGGCGAAGATGATTACCACAAAGATAATTTAATGCGCATGGGACTTTTCACTGCCCTCGCTATTGCAATCCACAATTTCCCAGAAGGACTTGCAACATTTACTGCGGCACTAAGCGACCCGAGCTTGGGCATCCCGATAGCCATCGCCATTGCAATACACAATATTCCCGAGGGAATAGCGGTTGCCGTACCAATATTTTATGCTACGGGAGATAGAAAAAAAGCCTTTAAACTCTCATTCCTTTCTGGACTTTCAGAGCCAGTGGGTGCGATTGTAGGCTATTTGCTACTTTATAACTTTTTTAATGACATTGTATTTGGAATTATATTTGCTTCTGTTGCTGGAATTATGGTGTATATTAGCCTTGATGAGCTACTTCCCTCGGCAAGGGAGTATGGTGAACATCATCTTTCGATATATGGGCTGGTAGCGGGTATGGCTGTTATGGCTGTTAGCCTTTTGTTGGTTGCATAATTACTATAATCAGTAAATTAAAATAGGGGTCATCCTTCTGCCAATAACAGAAGAATGACCCCTAAAATATTTAGAGTGATTAATTATTGCTGAGCCATTTTTGCAACTTCATCTGCAAAATTGTCTTCTTTCTTTTCGATACCTTCGCCTTTTTCAAAGCGTACAAAAGATTCGATAGCAATATCAGCACCGATTTCTTTTGCAACATTTGCAACATACTGTGCAACTGTAATTTTATCGTCCTTAACAAAGCCTTGCTCTAATAGGCAGTTTTCTTTGTAGTACTTATTAACTCTGCCCTCAACCATTTTTTCGATAACTTGAGCTGGTTTATTCTTTAGCTTTTCATCGTTTTGGATTTGAGATACAAGAATTTCTTTTTCCTTTTCAACTACATCAGCAGGAACTTCGGAAGAGATAAGGTAAGCTGGATTAATAGCAGCAATTTGCATCGCTACATCCTTACCACAAGCTGTGAAAGCTTCATTTGCTGCAACCGCAGGATCACCACTGAATTTAACCATAACGCCGATTTTACCGCCGCCATGTACATAGGTAGCAATAGCGCCTTCAGCTCTTGCAAATCTTCTGATTTTTAGGTTTTCACCAATTACAAGTATTTTTTCTCTTAGCATTTCTTCAATTGTTGCACCTTCATGTTTAAGAGCAAGAAGTGCGTCAACATCAGCAGGATTTTGTGCGATAACTACATCTGCACAAAGTTCAGCAAATGCTACGAAATCTGCATTTTTTGCAACGAAGTCAGTTTCAGAGTTGATTTCAATTACAACACCGATACGAGCATCTGCATTGTATTTAGCGCAAACTATACCGTCTGCTGCTACTCTTGAAGCTTTTTTAACTGCCGCAGCAAGTCCTTTTTCTCTTAAAAGCTCTATCGCTTTGTCCATATCACCGTCTGCTTCAGTAAGTGCTTTTTTACAATCCATCATACCGCAGTTTGTAGTCGCTCTAAGCGACTGTACGTCTTTTGCTGTAAAAGCCATGTTTGTTTCCTCCAATCAAATTAAAACAATTTTTAAAAAAGATGTCCGAACAAATATGCTCGGACATCAAAATAACATAATTACTCAGCTGCAGTTTCCGCTTCTTCAGAAGCTTCAGCAGTTTCGCTACCCTGTCTGCCCTCTATAATTGCATTAGCCATTGTCTGTGCAATAAGCTTAACAGCACGAATAGCATCATCATTTCCAGGAATTACATAATCTACTTCGTCGGGGTCACAGTTTGTATCCACGATTGCAACAACTGGGATACCTAAATTGTGAGCTTCCGCAACAGCAATTTTTTCTTTTCTTGGGTCAACTACGAATAGTGCGCCAGGTAGTTTATTCATAGTTTTGATACCACCAAGGAATTTTTCAAGTTTTTCTATTTCAAGATCTAACTTGATAACTTCCTTCTTAGGTAGACGCTCAAATGTGCCATCTTCCTGCATTTTTCTAAGCTGAGCAAGTCTGTCTATTCTGCGACGAATAGTTTTAAAGTTAGTCATCATACCGCCAAGCCATCTTGCATTAACAAAATGCACGCCTGCACGCTCTGCTTCTTCCCTTACAGAATCACTTGCTTGTTTCTTTGTTCCTACGAAGAGAACAGTGTCGCCATTAGCGGCTACATCTCTTACGAACATGTAAGCTTCTTCAAGCTTCTTAACTGTTTTTTGAAGGTCGATTATATAGATACCGTTTCTCTCAGTAAAGATATAACGTGCCATTTTAGGGTTCCATCTTCTTGTCTGATGACCGAAGTGTACACCTGCCTCCAAAAGTTGCTTCATTGATACTACGCCCATTAAAAATTCCTCCTTTTGTTTAACCTCTGTGTGGTATGCCGCTTTTCATCTTTATTTTTGTCTAAAGACACGGGAAAAGTCGGTTTGTGGTAAATTTACCACGCCACTACATGCGTTATCTGTGATATTATATCACTGTGGAAGTGAAAAAGCAAGTGTTTTTTTGTTTTATTTTGCAATTCTTTTTTACCACTTTGTCCAATATGTATTGTACACTAAAAATACTTCTCCACCCATTTACATATTATTCTATTGACTTTTGATTACTAATACTATATCATATAAACAAGTGTAGTGTTCGGAATATATCGGAAACTGGCTTTAATTAAATTATAATCTGACAGCAAATTCATTATTTTCTCTCGCATATACTTCTGATCGTCTTAAAGAAGTGCGATGATTTAAAAGGTGATGGCTCTCATATCATTTTTTTACTAAAGTTTGTTTATAGCTTATGATGAATGTCAATAATATTTACATCGCAAGGGATATATATTTTACTGTACTGCTTATCTTTTTGATAGGCAGGTGATTTTGCGTGCTTTTTATTATTAAATTCCTTTTTTAAAAGAATTAAGACTACATTTAAATAATTTACTGTTACATATACAAAAATATTAATATAAGGAGGAACATTGTGGCAGAAGTAAAACAAAATACTAATCCCAAGAGGGATACAAAAAACAATAAGCCTAAAAAAGCTTTACAAAACACAAATGATGAACAAATGAAAGAAAAAGGTGCGCAGAGGAAATCCTCTTCGTCTAAAAATATTTTCGCTAAGAAAAACCAACAAAAGAAACCAAAATCTGAAAACAATGATGTAGTTCAGAATGGCGAAGCTAATAATAGTGAAAAAACAACTCAGCGTTCTAAAAATCATTCTAAGCAATCAAACAGAGGTAGAAGAACTTCAAAATCTTCTAACAAAAACTCCACACCGATAAAAATTGTTTCACTCGGTGGCGTACAGGAAATTGGTAAAAATATTACAGCATACGAGTGCAATGATGATATGTTCATTGTTGATTGTGGGCTCACTTTCCCAGATGACGATATGCTTGGTGTAGATATTGTTATTCCTGATTTCACCTATCTTGAAAAGAATTTGGATAAACTTCGTGCACTATTCATCACTCATGCACATGAAGATCATATTGGCGCCATCCCCTATCTAATTAAAAAAGGGATAAATATACCCATTTATGGTACTAAACTAACTTTGGGAATACTTGAGGGAAAACTCAAGGAGCATGGCCTACTAAATAAGGTAAAGCTCAATGTGGTAACTGCTGGAACTACGGTTAAGGCAGGTTGTATGGCGGTGGAATTTATCGCTGTTAACCACTCCATCCCAGATGCATGTGGATTAGCAATTTTCACCCCAGCAGGTATCATTGTGCAAACAGGTGACTTTAAGCTTGATTTAAGCCCTATAATGGGAGAAACAATGAATTTAACCAGATTTGGGGAAATAGGCAGTAAAGGTGTCCTTGCACTTCTCCCCGACTCCACAAATGCCGATAAACCAGGTATTAGCCTAAGCGAGAAGGTTGTAGCTGATGCATTTTCTTCACTCTTTCAAAAAGCAGGGAAAAAGCGCATAATTGTTGCAAGTTTCGCTTCAAATATCCACCGTATTCAGACTATATTTAATTTTGCGGTAGCAAATGGGCGTAAAGTAGCCGTTTCAGGTAGGAGCATGGAAAATGTAGTAGCAAAAGCTTCTGAACTTGGTTATTTGAAATATCCAGAAGATATTTTAGTAAATATTGACCACATCAAAAATTACCGCGATGAAAAAATGGTTATTATAACTACTGGAAGCCAGGGCGAACCCATGAGTGCGCTTACAAGGATGGCAACTAATGATCACCGCAAAGTTACGGTTACTGATAATGATTTTATCATTATTTCAGCACACGCAATTCCAGGCAATGAAAAGCTTGTGAATAGGCTTGTAAATGATTTAATGAAACTCGGTGCCGATGTAATTTATGATAAGCGCTATAATACCCATGTGTCGGGACATGCAAATCAAGAGGATTTAAAGCTTATGCTTAATCTGACTAAACCGAAATTTGTTATTCCTTTACATGGTGAATTTAAACATCTAAAGCATCAAAAAGATCTCGCAATTGATGTTGGCATACCTTCTGAAAATATACTAATTACCGACATTGGCAAGGTAATTGAATTAAATTCTCAAGAGATGAAAATTGTTGCTTCCGTCCCAGCAGGACGAGTAATGGTTGACGGACTCGGTGTGGGTGATGTAGGAAGCATTGTGCTAAGAGATAGAAAACATCTTTCCGAAGACGGCTTGATAATTGTAGTCTGCGCTATCGACTCAGCTACAGGAGAAATTGTAGCTGGCCCCGATGTGGTATCAAGAGGATTTGTCTATGTTAGGGAGTCCGAAGAAATGATGAGTGAAATTAGAGAAGTGTGCGCACAGGCACTTAATCAGACAACAAATGCATCATATAGGGATTGGAATGCAATGAAACAAGCTGTTAAAGAGCAGCTCAGCCAGTACCTCTATGTTAAGACAAAACGCAATCCAATGATACTTCCAATTATTCAAGAAATTTAATTTATTTCTATTTTTGAATAAAAAATAAGGCTTTATAGTAAAAATTGAGGTGTATTCCCTCGCCTTTATTGAAGGAACACACCTCATAGAATTTCATCCAAACAATTTATATAGAACTAAAAGCAATTAATTTTCGGGGCTCTCTTCCCGCCTTAGGCGGAAGAGAGCCCCGAAATATATAGCTTTTCTATTTTAATATAAGTTTACTAAATATTATTTGTTTTCTCTTGTATATTCTCCTCGCTCATTAGCTTTAAATCCTGTTAAAGCATCACTTTCAAAAACAGTGTATGTGTTTTTGCCCTTACTCTTAGAATAATACATTGCCATATCTGCCACTTCAAATAGTGCTTCGAAATTTGTTCCGTGTTTTGGTGCAAAAGCTATTCCAATACTGCTTGATATTTCAATATCCACACCATTTTCCGCATGATACACTTTATTAATCCGCTCACACATCTGCTCTGCTTTTTTAGATATTATTTCTTCTTTGGTTATTCCTGAAAGGAATACTACAAATTCATCTCCACCCACACGGGCAATAATATCTCCAGCTCTAAAAATGGACATAATCTCGGCATACACTTCTCTTAAAACATCATCCCCAGCCAGATGACCCATATTATCATTTATGCCTTTGAAATTATCAAGGTCAAACATATATAGCGTACCCACTGCACCAGTTGCACTTAGATATTCATTAACCTTTTCCTCAAACGCCAATCTGTTGTAAGCGCCTGTGAGCTGGTCGGTTTCAGCCTTTTTCTTTAGCAGTATCTCGTTTTGTTTTTCTTCATCGAATTCATCGACTGTAATAATCGCAATAACATCTTCATTTTCATTTTCTTGGGAGATTTTAATTCGCATTTTATGCCACAAATAATTCTCACCTGATTCGATATCAGCTGTATCCGAATTATTGAATACTATTTTTTCAGCTCTGTATTCTACTATCTTTTCAGAGATGCCATTTTTGTACCATTCTATAAGATTTTTTGAAGAAATCTCGCTAAACGCTTCTACATCTTTAGGAAATACAAATGTATTTGCATGCATTTGTACAAAGTCAAATAAGCTTACAGGAAGATGCCCTATGGTTCTCTCTTCGGAATTGATTAATACTCTTTTTATTCTATCATCTGTGCAATTTACCTCGATAATTACTTCGGAAAAATCAATTACCGCTGAG
>CAYJIJ010000002.1:0-8616 GCA_964370185.1 uncultured Oscillospiraceae bacterium | reverse complement strand
AGTAGCATCATTATATAAAAGAAAAGTAGCATTGATACTGAGATAACAATTTCTTGCACGGCTAAATTTACAGAAAAATAATCCACTAAAAATATATTGGAATTATAAATCATGTAAGTATTAAGCAATACTGTTAAAAACAAAAGCATGGTATAAAATTCTTTGTTTGCCATTATTTTTTTAAGTAAACCCAGTGGAACAAGCGTAATAAACATAGTGAGGGTAATAAGTTGTGCAGCAAACGCTGAAAAATTAGCTATTTGGTATAGGCTTTCATCTGTTATAACCCGATACATGGAAACTTTATTTATTATTGATAAAATTGCTACAACTGATGAACGCAAAACAAATAGATGCAGCAAAGAGCCTATTGCCACTCCGAATATTGCTGTTGTCCCTGCTTTGAATAACAGAAAAAGCTCAAAACAAAGTACAACTGCACATATTATATAGGGTATCATGGTATTATAAATCACCAGCGATAATAAAGTTGGCGCAAATATTCCATTAATAATGCAAGTAATATAGATGGATATCTTATGAAAACGGGTGCTTTCACTCAAAAGCCCACATAATTTAAAATTAAGAAAGCTGTGTAAAGCAATTACTATCATTGATATTATATAAAAACTATGTGTAATACTCACCAACTCCTTAATCGTATTTCTTAGAGTAATATTGTATGAAGATTATTCATAATTTAATTATAAGGAATATTTTTTCCTTTGTCAATGTAATTCAACGCATTACTCAGTGTAACATTTCCAGTGAAATAATGTAATATTATATGTTACTCAGCGTAACATTTTTTGATAGAATTAGGAAAGCTTATGTTTTGTGAAATAAACATTTTGAACGGATTCGCAATAGCTTATGTTACACGAAGTAACTTTTTAAGTAGAGTAATGTTAAGATAAATATTACATCGTGTAACTTTTTAAAAAAATGGCTAATATAAAGAAATATGTTACATCATATAATATTTTCTTCGTATTAAAACCCTATACAAACAAACCTAAAATCAAGTAAAACCACTCTGATAGAGTGGTTTTAGCTATTTAAAGATTTATTTGTCAGTTAAAATAACTCCATCCGCAGCCACTTTTGCATGGATTAGTGGCATAAGTTTAGGTGCAGTATCGGAAATTACAACGGAGGCTTTAAATTTCTCCTCGGCTGTTTTAATAGAGCTATTGTCATCAGTATAAAATTCAGCTATTACTTCGCCTTTTTTAACGCTGTCCCCAACTTTTTTTACAAGAATAATCCCAGCACTAAAATCAATGGGACTCTCTTTTGTTTCTCTACCTGCTCCAAGTATTACCGAGGAAATTCCACATTCTTCGGTATCTATTGAGTATATAATCCCATCTTCCCAAGCCGATACTTCATAGCTGTACTTACTCTGCTTAAATCTGCTATAATCCTCCACTGAGAGCTCGTCCCCACCCTGTGCCTGTATCATTTCTTTAAACTTAAGAAATGCTCTGCCTGAGGAAATAGCTTCCTTAGCAAGTATCTTAGCATTTTCATAGTCGGCTTTACCTGAAAGTTCAATCATATTTGCTGCAAGCTCTATGCAAACCTCAGTTAAATCGTCGGGACCTTTTCCTTTTAAGGTTTCAGCGGCTTCTATTACCTCAAGTGAGTTTCCTATCGCATTGCCTAAAGGTATATTCATATCAGTGACCAGTGTTGCTGTCCTTCTGTTCATATCGGTGCCTATCTGCACCATCACTTTAGAAAGTTCAACCGCACTATCCACATCTTTCATAAATGCTCCACTGCCTGTTTTTACATCGAGCAAAATCGCATCACTACCTGCCGCAATTTTTTTCGACATAATACTTGCTGCTATAAGCGGTATAGAATCAATAGTTGCGGTGACATCTCTTAGCGCATATAGCTTTTTATCCGCAGGAGTAATATTTCCCGATTGGCCTATTATGCATATTCCCGTCCTTCCGACAATCTCAAAAAATTCCTCCGCCTCAATTGATGTGCGAAAGCCTTTAATAGATTCCAGTTTATCAACCGTGCCCCCCGTATGCCCTAAACCTCTGCCCGACATCTTTGCAACAGGTATCCCACAGCTTGCTACAATTGGCGCAATTATCATGCTTGTTTTATCGCCAACTCCGCCTGTTGAATGTTTATCCACCTTTACACCTTTTATCTTGGATAAATCAATCATATCACCTGATTTTGCCATTTCAATTGTGAGTGTGGCAGTTTCTTTAGGACTTAAGCCTTTGAAAAATATTGCCATAAGCATTGCAGACATTTGATAGTCCGGTATTTCACCCTTGGTATATTCTCCTATAAGCCATTTTATCTCTTCATCGGACAGGATTTCTCCATCCCTCTTCTTTTTTATTAAATCATATGCTCTCATATTTATGGCCATTCCTTTCTTCAAAAGGCACAAAACAACCATAATAATGGTCATAAAGGTGCCATGTTTTTCGGTTGTCTGCCTTGGCAGACAACCGAAAAACGGCTTTTAAAATAAAGGGAGTTTGAAATTTATTTTCAAACTTCACCTGTGTATATTTATGTTCATAGCAATTTATCTATTTGACTTCCCTGTGATTTCTTCTATACTTATCTTCCACAGCGCTGTTACTGCAATAGCTTTTAAGGTATATTCTTCAAAATTATCAGCCATTAAATCATGTTTTTCACAAATTAATCTAAGTATTCTAATCTTTTCATCTTGCTCGGTAATTTCACATGCTGTGCCAAGAATATTTGCGCTTTCATATATGTAGCTAAAAGTGCCCTTTTTAGCTTCTCCAAAACCAATACAGCTCACAAATACATTTGGATTAGCACGCATTAAATCTGTTTTTTTACCCTGCATCGCACAATGAAAATAGATATTTTCGCCATCCCTAACATGGTTTACTGTAACTGCATATGGTATATTTCCATCAAGCATTGATATGGTTGCATATTCTGCTGCATCCACAAATCCTATTGCCTTTTCTCTATTCACTTCATTTTTCTTCCTACGCATAATAGGCCACCTCTTTCATTATATATATAGTAATTTTTTGAAAAATTTTACGCCGTTTTCAAGAATTGCTTCGTCGAAGTCAAAAGTGTCGGCATGTAGCACCGTGCCGCCTCCTGTTCCTAAAAAGAAAAAGAAAGACGGTGCTTTTTCTCCGTAAAAGGAAAAATCTTCTGCAGTCATGGATGGTTCTTTTAGTATGAAAATATCTTGACTGAGTTTTTCATATACTTTATTAAAGAGCACCGCCTCATTAATAACGGGTGGGTATCCCTCCGCTATTTTTATTTCAAATTCACAACCGCTCTCCGCTTCAATCCCTTCTGAAATTTCATGTATACGCTTTTTAAGGAAATTAAATGTGTGCATATCAAATGCACGCATACTACCCTTAAAATAGGTGTGTGCACTGATTGCATTACCTGCTGTGCCGCTTGTCATTTTGCCAAATTTCAGCAGTCTGAAGACATCTTCCGAAATCTCGTTTTTCTCCATTTCATACACGGAGAGCAGAAATTTTGCTGCTGCTACCATTGCATCCTTTCCCTGTGACGCTTTTGCTATATGTGCACTTAGTCCGTTAATATTAATTTCTACTTCGCTTGCCTTTGCCATCATCCCACCACTGCGGGCACCTATTACTCCCTTTGGTAAGTCCGGCCAGACATGTGCACCATAGGTGGATATTATATTATATTCCTCAAAAATGCCACTCTCGCAAATCAGCTTAGCGCCTCCGCTTCCCTCTTCGGCAGGCTGGAATATGAGCATTACATTGTATGGCAGTGTTTCCTCTATTTTATTTAGCTCATTTGCAAATGTAAGAAGCATAGCCATATGCCCATCATGTCCACAGGCGTGCATTGCTCCTTGATGTTTAGATTTATATTCGCAGTTGTTTTTTTCTTCAATTGGGAGTGCATCCATATCCGCCCTAAAGGCTATTGTTTTCTCTCTGTTAAAATTAAAATATGCACAAACCGCACTTTTAGATGGATAAATTAGCTTGCAATTTAGCGAGGTTAAATTTTCCTCAATATATTTAAGTGTAAGTGGGAGCTCATCATTGATTTCGGGTATCTGATGAAGCGCTCTTCTGTGTTTTGTTAGTGTATCTATCATAATAGACCTCCAAGATGTATTTAGAGCTTTCTTAATATAAATATTTCTATTTAATTTTTCCGCTCTTTTCCCACCGCCATATACGAGGAAGAAAAGGGGGATAAAAATACTTTTCCATGTTTGGTTGGCAAAGATTAGTTTATACATATTAATTATAAGCTTTTTTATAATTTTTTACAAGTAAAATTGTTTTTTTTACTTCTTGCTATTGACATATATAGGGCTGTTATGTTACCATTTTTAATAAGATAGAGGATGCGAAAACGACATCTCTGTGGGAGCCGACGGGCAGTGAATACAGAGCATAGCAATTTCGCCGAATTTTATAGGTAGGTATACCTTTAAAATGGGCTTATGGAGAATATCCATGAGACTGTCTGCTTTTGCAGGAGTGCTGTCGGTTAATATTTGATAATTTGTTTTAATATAGACTATCAAATCCAACCCCGACAGGTGCCTTGCCTGTCTTTTTTATTTATCTATAAAAATAATGGGATGTAATTTATACTACCCTAAAGAAAGGTTGGTCGGTTATGAAATTAAGAGGATTAAAAGGTTCTATTGTTGCACTTGTTACACCGTTTAAAGAAAGTGGTGAGGTGGATTTCGATAAGCTTGCTGAGCTTATCGAGTGGCATATTTCAAGCGGTACAGACGGCATAGTTACTTTAGGCACTACTGGCGAAAGCTCAACCATGACACAGGAAGAGGATGATTTGGTTTGCAAATTCACCATTGATCGTGTAAATGGTAGAATTCCTGTAATTGCAGGAAGTGGTTCTAACTGCACTGCCGTTATGCTTGAGAGAAGCTTAAAATATCAAAACATGGGCGCTGATGGGCTTTTAATTATTTCTCCATATTATATTAAGTCTAATGAAGAGGGAATGTATCGTCATTTTGCTGATGTTGCAGACGCTGTGAGCATACCTTGTATACTCTATAATGTACCTGGTAGAACTGGGTGCAATATTCCTGAGAGCGTAGTAAAAAGGCTTAGTGTGCATCCAAATATTTGCGGTATAAAAGAAGCTTCTGCTAATATGGGTTATGTAGCTAAAATTGCAAGATATATATCGGATGATTTTGCCCTTTATAGTGGCGAAGATGATTTGGTGGTTCCTATGCTATCACTTGGTGGCTCGGGGGTAATTTCCGTTGTGGCAAATATCATGCCTGCCGAAACTCATCAAATGGTACACGACTACTTAAACGGCGACACAAAAAAAGCTTCACATACTCAGCTTAGACTTTTAAAACTGATTAATAATCTATTTACCGAAGTAAATCCCATCCCTGTAAAAACCGCCCTTGGCCTTATGGGCAAATGTTCTCCTACAATGCGCTTACCCCTATATGAAATGGGAGCCAGCGTAAAAGAAGAACTAAAAAATGCAATGAAAGAGGTAGGGCTTATATGAAACTAATACTTGTAGGCACTGGCAGAATGGGATGCTTTATCAGGGATTTAGCGGTAGCTGATGGCGATGAAGTGGTGATGATGGTGGATGAAAAGAATATCCATGAGCTCAAATCCGCAGAAAAAGTTGATGCAGTTATTGATTTCTCTGTTCCCTCGGCACTCCCAAGCATTGCCGACTACATCCAAAGATGTGGCAGTGCACTTGTAAGCGGTACGACGGGTTACACCGATGAAGAATTTTCCTCACTTACTTCACTGAGCGAATATGCCGCTGTAATACACAGCGCAAATTACTCTTTCGGTGTGGCAGTAATGAGAAAAATGCTTGAGCAATTTTCCAAAAACATACTCGATAACAAATTCGATGTAGAACTTGTTGAGGCACATCACAATAAAAAGGCTGACTCCCCCAGTGGCACGGCGAAACTTTTAATGAATGCTGTTGACCCAAATAAAGAGCTCACACCTGTATATGGCAGAAGTGGTATATGCGGTGCGAGGGATAAAAAAGAGTTTGGTGTGCACGCTGTGAGAGGCGGCACTGTTTCGGGAACTCACACAGTTTCCTTCTTTGGCGAAGATGAAAGCATAGAAATTACCCATACTGCCACAAGCAGGAGAATATTTGCCGCAGGCTCACTTGCCGCAGCAGCTAAAATAAAAGATAAGCCAAAAGGTTTATATACATTTGATGAGATTATGTTTTAATTAAGAAAGGATTTTTAAAAAATGGATGCATACGAAATCATAAAGTACATTAGCGAGTCTAAAAAGAAAACCCCTGTAAAGCTTTTTATTAAAGAAAATAAAGCAGTTGACTTTCCAAACTGCCAAGTATTCGGCGTTGGCGATAAAATCGTATTCGGCGATTGGGCGGATATAAAGCCTGTTATCGAAGCTAACGAAGCTTCTTTTGACGATATCGTAATTGAAAACAGCTCAAGAAACAGTGCTATCCCAATGCTTGACATGAAAAATATTCAGGCGAGAATTGAGCCAGGTGCTGTTATCAGAGAGCAAGTGGAAATCGGTGCAAATGCTGTTATAATGATGGGTGCTATAATCAATATAGGCTCAGTTGTTGGAAGCGGTACAATGATTGATATGGGCGCAATACTCGGCGGTCGTGCAACCGTGGGCAATAACTGCCATGTAGGGGCAGGCGCTGTGCTCGCAGGTGTAATTGAGCCTGCAAGTGCCACTCCAGTAATCATAGAGGACAATGTGCTTATAGGCGCAAATGCAGTTATCATCGAAGGTGTGCGCGTGGGTGAAAACTCTGTAATTGCGGCTGGCTCGGTTGTTATTGAAGATGTGCCTCCAAACAGTGTTGTGGCTGGCGTACCTGGTAAGGTTATTAAGCAAAAAGATGATAAAACCACATCTAAGACAGAGCTTATTGATGCTCTCAGAACACTATAAATAAAATTATTATTTAATTTTCTCCCTGCCTTTGGTGGGGAGAAAAATATAGAATAAGATATTTGCTTAGCAATTCTCATTTTATCTTTAGAAGATTAGTTTGATTTTCAAGCTAATCATTTATCAAAAATGCCTCGCCCGAGGACGGGCGAGATGCCAAAAAAATCTCCATTCTTTACGGAGATTTTAAAAAATATTTGTGCTGTGCACAGAATGGAGATTAGCTTGATGAATATGACTGAAAAAAAACTCCCCTTTAATAAAACTCAAATTGAGGAAATAATCAAGCAGTACCCAACACCATTTCACATATATGATGAAGCTGGGATAAAATCCGCTGTTGGTAGACTGCAAGATGCTTTTTCGTGGAATAAGGGTTTTAAGCAGTATTTTGCAGTAAAAGCTCTTCCAAATCCCGCCATTCTAAAGTTGCTCAAAAGTATGGGATGTGGCACCGACTGCGCCTCTCTCACAGAACTTATGCTCAGCGAATACTGTGGCATTAAAGGAGAGAACATCGTTTTTTCTTCGAATGAAACACCCTCCGAAGATTATAAACTTGCAGTGAGGCTTGGTGCAATTATCAATTTAGACGATATTACTCAAATTGATTTCTTAGAAAAACATGCTGGCATCCCTGAAAAAATTTGCCTCAGATATAATCCAGGTGGCGATTTCTCGATAACAAGCGATATAATGGGGCATCTAACCGATTCAAAATTCGGCATGACAAAACCACAGCTCTTTGAAGCTATTACTTTACTTAAGAGCAAGGGTGCTAAAAGCTTTGGAGTTCATGCAATGCTAAAAAGCTGCGACCTCACTTCCGACTACTATCCACAGCTTGCAAAAACTCTATTTGAACTTGCAGTCGAGATTAGGGATACACTTTCTGTATCGCTTGATTTTGTCGACTTTGGAGGTGGGGTTGGTATTCCCTACCGCCCTGAAGAAAATGAAATTGATATTAAAAATATTGGTGAGCAAATACGTAGGATTTATGATGAAATAATCACCGAGAATGGTATGAATTTAAACATCTTTACCGAGCTTGGCAGATATATTACTGGGCCGTATGGATTTTTGGTTACCACTGTAATTCATAGAAAGAATATTTATAAAAATTACCTTGGCCTCGATGCCACTGCATGTAATTTAATGCGCCCTGCCATTTATGGCGCTTACCATCATATCACTATAATGGGCAAGGAAAATGAAGCCCTTACTGAAAAATATGATGTTGTGGGTTCTCTATGTGAAAACAACGATAAGTTTGCGATTGACAGGCAGCTCCCAAAAGCAGATATTGGCGATATTCTTGTAATACATGATACTGGTGCACATGGTTTTTCAATGGGCTACAATTACAATGGAAGGCTTAGAAGCGCAGAGGTACTGCTAAAAGAGGATGGCAAAACTGAGCTCATAAGAAAAGCCGAAACACCAAATGATTATTTTTCTACTTTGATACCACTTTATCCCGAGCTTCAAAGCAATAATTAAAATAGAATTTCTTAGCATATTTATTCGCCACTCTTATTTCAAACTGCCCTCGCAGGGGCGATGTGCAGGGCGATACCGCCCTTATGCACAAAAAAATGCTCCTATTAACTGAAGCATTCAGCTTATAAGA
>CAYJIJ010000001.1:90086-125538 GCA_964370185.1 uncultured Oscillospiraceae bacterium | reverse complement strand
GTAAGCCCTCACTAATAAAATCCCATGCAGAAAAAACTATAAAAACATTAAATTTTACACCCTTATTCCCCACTGTTTGGGAATAAGGGTGTAAAAATTGTGTTTAATTTCAATATTAGAAAAATATTATGGCTTTTACCTAAAAAATAATTAGCGTTTTTTGATGTTTAATTCACAACGAGAATATACAATAAAAAAAATTATACTAAAACAAAATAAAAGTATGAACGCAAACATCTTTAGCACTTAAATATTCTCCCAATACGCTTCTCTTTAGCATATGAGGTGAGCTGTATATGGGTTTTCTTAAGATAGTTGCACTGATTAGCATTGCCATCCAGAGGTGTCATTTACAATCAAATATCTGGTGTATTTATGATTGAAAAATTAATAAAATGTGTTATAATTATGAATATAATTACTTTGTAAATATTAAAACTGAAATATACTACAAAAGAAACGGAGAAAAATCGGTGAAAAAATTGCTAATCAAAGATATATGTAAAGGTATAGCTTTTCTCTTTATCCTCTTTGCAGTCAATATACAGGGTATGCATAGAAATCTTCCCCCCGAATACGCTTTTTTATATTCATTTACTTATGTGATGTCAATTGGCATATACATAAGTGTTTTTACCGCTTGGACGGTAAGTATCTATAATCGAATTATGCAGAGGCATGTGCGGACATATCTAATGCTCATCGGTGCAAACATCATACTTTGGGTGAGCATAAGAGGAATCAAATGGGGAGCTTTTCGATATGTGACTTTGGGTGATAGATTGCTGTGGTATATGTTCTACATCCCGATGATAATGATACCACTTCTCTTCTTTTTTACCGCTCTATCCATCGGCGAAGAGGAAGGTTATCGCCCAAGCAAAAAGTGGAACTTGCTTTTCGTTCCTGCAATTTTGCTGATACTACTTGTGCTGACAAATGACTTTCATATGCTTGTTTTCAATGGCTTCGATTTATCAATTCATATGTATGGAATGGAATACGATTACCAAATAGGATATTTTATCATAGTGTTCTTTTTGATTGCTTTAATCGTGCTCTCCATCGCTTTGATTATAAAAAAATTCAAACACTCAACAAATTCGAGAAAGGCTTCTCGCCTGCCGCTACTTGTGCTTGCAGCTGTGATTTTATATAATGTACTGCATATAATGAAGCCTGTTTATGGCATAGGACATTATTTTATGGATGTAACAATATTTAGCTGTGTGGCTACGATAGCTTTCTGGGAAGCTTGTATTCGTACAGGTCTTATACACTCAAATAATCGCCACAAAGAGTTTTTTAGGGTGTCAACCACCAATGCACAGATATTAAACCATAGTGGAGAAGCAGTATATATCTCTGAAAATGCAAAAGCTGTCCCACGAAAAACTTTCGAAACACTTAAAACAAGCAAAAATGTAGAGTATGGTAAAAATTCAATGTTAAATATGTCTTCTATAAATGGGGGATATGTCCTGTGGAGCAGTGATGTATCGGATATTAAAGGCATGATTAGCGAACTGGAGGACTTAAATAAAGAGCTCTACAAAGAAGCGAATTTGCTAACTACTGAAAATGAGCATAAAAAAGAAGCGACGAAAGTTAAAAAACTAAGTGAACTACATAGCATTTTACTTGCCGAGGCACTGCCCTATACTGAAAAAATCAAAAAAAATATTGTTACAAATGAGGATGCTACACTCGATGAAATGAAAGATTTGCTCTTTGAAACAAGCATTATTTCAACATACTTAAAACGCAAAGTGAACTTGATTTTGACCGAACAAACAGAAAAATGCATATCGACGGACGAAATTCAAAGGGCGTTTTTAGAGTCTTTCTCCCTGCTTAGGTGTTATGAAAAAACCTGCAATATAAACATAGTTGATAACTTTGATATGTCTTTAAATACTGCAATGTATTGCTATGACCTGTACCAAAAGATAATTGAAAAGGTGCATTATAATTTTGACATAATATATGTCACATTTAGGGAAAATGAAAACCGAATAGCATTTTCAATTGATATTGAGAGCAAAGAGAAAATAGATAAATCATATTTTAAAGAATTTGAGGCAAATAAGCTCTTATCCATGGATGGAAGGCTCGAAATTGAAGACAATGCAGGAAGCTATCACTTTGCACTCACTGCCATTACTTTATAATTGTAAGGAGGGGAAAACTTTGACCTTTTTTTCCTTATCAGATACTCTTAAAGGCTATATTTTGGCGGCAGTATTCATCTGCTTTATTACACTTATTTTAGCCTTGGTATCCCATATAAGCTTAAATAAAAACAAGGGAACAATGCAAATTCTCGTGATTTTATCACTGATAGCCTTAATCGACTTATCAGCGCTCAAAGAGTTAACATCTTATTGGAGCGAGGAGTCAGCAAGCAGAAGCTCGGATATAGCAGTTTTTGTAGATAATATCCCATACTATAACCACATAATTTTTGCAGTTCTTGGGGTAGGATTTTCGTTTTACTCAATCTATAAACTTTATGTGGTGAGCAGCAATACGATAAATGAATTTTCGATAAAAGAAGCGATTGAAAGCCTTCCATCGGGGATTGCTTTTATGTCGCCGAGTAATGAACTTTATTTATCCAACCGCATCATGCAAGATTTATGCAAAAAGCTCACCGATAAAGATTTAATGAGCGGTACTGATTTATGGGAAGATCTATCTAAACTGAAAAGCAGCGCCCAATGTGTAATTGGAGGAAATAACCCTGCATTTATGTTAAGTGACGGAAAGGTGTGGCAGTTTACAAGAGCACTCTGTAAATGGGAAACAGGTGATTATTACGAAATCAAAACTACCGACATAACCGAGCTTTATAATCTTAGAAGAAATACGGAAGAAGTAAACGAAGTGCTCTCGAAGCAACAAATACAACTTAAAAATCTTACAAGCATGATTGAGAAAAACACTGAAGAAGAAATAGCCGCCAATATGAAGGTGAGTTTTCACGATAATTTCGGCAACCTACTCACACTTACTAAACACACACTGCAAGAAACTACCGAGCTTGATGAAACGAAAGTCCTTGCAAAGCATTTTGAGCAGCTCAGTGAGATAATAACAGATTTAGCAAGTGATAAAAATCAGGGCGTATCATATGAGGAGATAATTACACTTGGGGAAAAGCTCGACTGCAAAGTTATTTTGCAAGGGGAATTGCCTGCACAGGAGGAAATAAAGAACAAGGTACTCCTTTGCATAAATGAAGCCCTTAAAAATGCATACCTCCACGCTAATGCCAAAGAGCTTATTGTTACTATTGGTGAAAGCGAAGAAACTGTTGAAGTTAGTATATACAATGAAACAAAAAATATTTTATCCAATATCACCGAGGGCGGCGGACTAAGTGGACTGCGAAGGCAAATTGAGAAAATGAATGGAAAATTTAGTATAAATGTAGAAAATGGAGTGAGAATTAATATTGTTTTAAATAAAATAATCATACAAAATAAGGAAATTCCCTGTACTATAAGTTAAAAAATGTAAGCATAACTGTTAAATTCCACCATGTTTTTTGGTAAAACGATGGTGGAATTTTTTTGTATTGCATTTTATCTCATATGTGCAGATTTACACATTGTTTTGACTTTTTAATTTTGATAAAATTATACTGAGTATATAAATTATAATTTAAAATAAACTGATAGTTGCGCAATAAATCTTAATAACTTAAAGAGTTTATACAAAAATATTTCACTTCTTAGGAAAGCTATTCTAAGGTGTTAGCACTAAAAAGTTAATTGTATATTTATTAATGTGGTGTGAATTTCAGTTATGAAGAAAATGAGGAAATTATTTATGTGGATTTTAATTACCATAGGCATAGTTTTCGTTGCTTTATTGAGCTTAGGTATAGTTTTAATGTATTTAGAGGAAAAGGAAGCTGAGAAAGTGCCTGTAAACCGAGAGGATTACATACTATATAGCTTTGACCTCACAGCAAGCTCCGGAAATGCCTTTGCACCGGAGGAAAATAAATCATATTCTTTTTATTTTTACAATGAGAAATTATCTGTAAATGTTCCTGAGATGAGGGAGTCTAAAAAAATAGAGTTAAATGAAACTGAGCGGAAAAATTTAGAGACAGATTTGCTTAATCTGATAGAAAATCACGGTTTAGCCGAGTGGAATGGTTATGATGAGTTTTTGCCCGTGACGGATGCAAGCAATGGATTTTCACTCAGAATAAAATACAAAAATGAAGAAGAGATAATAGCTAATGGTAGCTTTATGTTCCCCGATAATTATGGGGAAGTGTTTGATGACATTGAAGAAACTTTTGCAAAATATCACAATTTTTATAAACTTGAGGAGGAATGATCATGACCGAAAATACAGTGAAATATCATTGCGACGCCTGTGGTGGCCCCACACATTTTGATGAAGATACACAGATGATAGTTTGCGATTATTGCGAGAGCAGTTATCCCGAGAGCCATTTTACAACGGAAATAATAGAAGAAAACGCACAGACAAATTGGAAAAACCAAAGCGATGATTTACATAGGGAAACAATAGAGATGCATGCAGGGTTTAACTGTGATTATTGCGGTGCAGAGGTGGTGTCGGACGAAAACACCATGGCTACCGAATGTATGTATTGTGGCAATCCAGTTATAGTTACTAATAAAGTGACTGGGATAATAAAGCCCGATTTAATCATACCATTTTCAATAAATAAAGAGGGGGCAGAGCAGTTGTTAAGGAATTTTTACCACAAAAAAATTCTGCTACCCTCCGCCTTTAAATCAGAAAATAGAATAAAGAAAATCACTGGAATGTATGTGCCGTTTTGGCTGTTCTCAGGCAAGAGTGATGGCAGTATGTACTTTAAAGCAGGAAAGATGCGCGAATATACCGCAGGCGAATACGAAATGCGTGAAACCTCCCACTATGATGTAAAAAGAAGTGGCAGTGTTGAATTTAGCAAGGTACCAGTAGACGCCTCTGAGAAGATGGAAGATAATTATATGGACGGCTTAGAGCCATATGACTACAACGGACTGACAGAATTTTCACCGTCATACATGGCAGGATTTTTCGCAGATAAATTTGATATGGATGTAAACTCCTGTAAGGACAGAGCCACAAAAAGGGTGGTAAACTCAACAAGGGTGGCACTGCGTGACACCGTAATAGGCTATACCTATAAAACAGAGCAGAGTAAGAGCACTATGATTGACTTTACCGATGATGAAATTAAATTTGTAATGCTCCCAGTGTGGGTGCTAAACACCAAATACAAAGACAAAATGTACCACTTTGCTATAAATGGGCAGACGGGTAAAGTGTCGGGTGATTTGCCGATTGATAAGGCGAAAAAGTGGCTGTTACAACTGCTTGTTACATTGGCTGTGTTTGTGCCCGTCGCTTCTGTGACATATTTATTAATTTCGTAGGGGTGGAGTTATGAAGAAAATTTTAAGGATTTTTTTAGCAAGTTTAACGATTGCACTGCTATCCGTCACCGCCTATGCAAGCAGTTTACCCACCATCATTGATGATTCTGACTTGCTCGCCAGTGACGACGAAGCGTATTTTCAGTACATAATAGAAGAGATATTCGAGCAATATGACTGCCTAATCACCCTTGTGGTGGAAGAATTTGATACTGCCGATGAAATGTACAGCTATGTATCAGATTTTGATAATTACAACAAACATCAAAGTGGCATAATCTACATGAGCTTTGGAGTGGGCGAGGACTTTGACTTTCAATTTTTCGGACGTGGTAAATATCAAGATATCGATGGAGGTATTATAGGACAGCTGATGGCAAACATCGACAATGTAAAGATTGCCTCTTACAGTGGCGAGGAATATTTTGACATATTAGATGGTGCAATTAGTATAATCGAAGACCACATAAAGGATATATACACACAACCCTCCCCGCCACCCGAGGAGTATATGGGCATTGGTGGCATGATAAATGGTTTTGACCCTATGATAGATGCGGCAGAGGTAATGAGCGAAGCCGAGGAAGAACTGCTATTTGATAAAATAGAGTATATTTATCAAAATTACGACTTCGATGTAACATTCATGACAATGACTAAAGTGCCGGATGACCAATATTTGCTCTCCTACTTCGACTGGTACACAGGGCTTGACCCAGAGCGGGACGGTGTGATTTTCGGCATCGATCTTGACCCAGATAACAGGGATTACGCCACCTCCACAAGAAATCTTGGCATTTATGCTTTTACTGATGATGCACTGGACTTAATTGATTATAATGTTGTCCCACTTCTCACTGAGGGTAGATATTTTGAGGCGTTTGACCTCTATCTCGACTATACAATGCTCTTCCTCGACAGCGATAACGCAGGCACACCTTATGAGATACCTCTTGATAAAGAAAGCTTTTGGATTCTCGTTATAGCCGTACCGCTTGTCTTCTCACTTGCCGTAGGGAGCAAAATTATGAAAAAAGTTTTCATAGCAAGGATGAACACAGCGGTTACACAAGTGGACGCAGATCATTTTCGGGTAAAAGGTAGCTTAGTAGTGACACACAGCTCCGATGTATTCACACATAAGAGTGTAACTAAGAAGAAGATAAAAACTTCATCGGGCAGTAGTAGTGGGAGCAGTACAAGGAGCGGATACGGTGGCTCACGCGGTGGACGCTCGGGTAAATTTTAGGAGGTTATATGATGAAGAAAATATTGATAGCAATTTTTATATTTTCACTGCTACTTGCAGGGTGCGGTGATACGGGCAGTGAAGCAGAGCAGAGCAGTGAAGAAGCTTTAGTAAACACCGAGCAAAGCCAAGTGGTGAGCAGTGAAAGTAGTGCCACAGAACAAAGTGGGGCGAGCGGTGAAACCTCATCTTCCACGCCAATTTCCGAAGAGCCAAATATTTCGGTAGAGAACTGCATAGAAATGCTAAATAAGGTGTATCATAGTGATTTCGGGGCAATGTATTCCACTGCCGAGGAGGATATGCTAATTGCAGTTTACCAGAGTGGGGAGGCTTTTGAAAATGGAGAAGATCCTATTATGATGCTCGGATTAAACGAGCAAGTAGCGGAGGATTATTATATCCATCCATATGAATATACATATACTGCTGTGGAAAATTATCAAAACAAAGCTGAGATAAATGAAAAGTATAGCCCTTATTTAACCGGGCAGTATATAGAAAGCATGAAGTGGCGATTGGATAATCATTTTATAGAGTTTGAAGATGAGCTCTACATCGCTCACGGCGGCATCGAATATCAGTCTTTCAGCATAGATTTTGACAGCATAAATTATGCCAATATGCCAAACAATACGCTAATAATAAAGACATTCTATCGTGCTACATATAACGGAACCATGATGATTAAGTTTGCAGAGGAAGATGGTATATTAAAAATTGATAGCGACCACTACATTTTAATGTATCCGCTATATAATTTGGACAGCGATTTAGAATATGTTGAAATCCCTGATTTTCTCGGCTTTACAAGTGAAAATGACTTTCCCACACCATATGAAGATTTCACTGCAAGCGAAACACAACCCCCAGTATACACTGTTACATACTTAGGCGATTATTACGAGGAACTGCCCGAATATGTTAATTTACTTAAGCTACTCGGTTTTACAGCAATAATGGATGGCTATGAGGGTTTTTACAGCTTTGAGAAATACGAGGGTGATTATATTATAACTGTAAATGCATATTATCTAAACGCAGAAGATGGGGTGCAGATAGAGGTTGGTATAACCTACGCAGTTGGTTAAAATGTCTTATTAAATAGCAAGGTGCATAGACATTTTGATGTTTTATCTATTTAAACTTAATGGGAGTATTTAAAAATATAGGAGGATGGATATGAAAAAGAATTTATTATTAGTAGCTATAATTTGCATGGGTCTTATTTTTTCCGCCTGCAATAATACAATAAATATCAATGAGGCGGATAGTGGGGAAGATGGGGCAAGCGCAAGCCAGGCATCCGAAAACTCGGAGGAGAGCAGTGCAGAAAATGAAAACGCCCCCGAAGCAGAAAGTAGCACCGCAGAGTCGCCAACAAGTGAAGTGGTGGGCAGTAGCGAAGCGGACGCATCGAGTACAGCAGAAACGGACAGCAGTAGCAAAGCGGATGTATCAAGTACAGCAGAATCGGACAGCTCAAGTGAAACAAAACCCGACAGTACAAGCGAAAGCCAAGCACAGAGCAGTAGCCAGCCTGAAACAAGCAGTGAAAGAAATGTTAGCATAGATTTTTTAAGAAGGGATTATAATCTCGGTGGCACAAATGATGCTGTTGAAGTGCCGATATTCACCATGGAAAGCGGTGAAAGCGAAGTTATCAATCGGATGAATGAGTATATAGAAAATACAGTGGAAATCTATACACTGGATATTGAAGAAGAAAACACGAGGATGTTTGATGGAAACGGCGGAGTGTCCGTAATGACATATCCTTTCACATCGGAAAAATACCTGCAAGTTGTAGTGAGAAGCCATTTGTATGCAAGAATGGGCTCGTCGGGTGTTATATCGTCAGTTACATACGACATAGAAAATAATAGATATATCACTTTAAATGATGCCTATATTTTAAGTGGCACAAGCGAGAAAGAAATTATAGATTATACAAATTCACTACTACAACCAAGCGGTTCAGAGCTTGGGCAATACACATCTGTGCATGGGTTTATGATAAATGAAGAAGGCGCAGAAGAATACATAGAATTTTTCGTGAGTGCAACAGTTTTTGCAGAACCTGCGGAAACACAGTTCCTGTACAGTTATATTCCGCATGACCCTGCAAGCGGTCAGCCAATTTTAACCCAGCTCGACACAGCCATGCTATTTCCATACGGCGAATATGACGAATTATCAGAACCACTCGAAGCGGACAATTACTTTTTAATGAGAGCAAATTCAGCGGTAAACAATTTTATAAGCTATGAAAATCGGAGTGGATATGGATATTCGGCAGTTGGCGATGTGCTAATTCAGGGCAATATGTGCATAGAAATTTTAGCAACGCCCGATAATGCGGCGGATGAAGAAATGCGTTTTGCCATAGACATATGGGATAATCTCTATAAATATGTAGATGTAAGCGGTGGGGAAGACATTCCAAAATATCATTGGAATAATTATTACCCTCAATAATATTTATCACCTCATTTTCACACAAGGGATGAAAATGGGGTGATTTTTTTGTGTTTTAGCTAATTGTTTTATAAATTATAATCCGATATGCCAAATATCTATTTTTTCTTAAGCGAAAATGTGGTAAAATAAAAAGATAGGATTTAGAATTTGTGCATAAAAAATAAAGCACACAAATTACAGCCGAAGATATCGCTTTATAGTAGGGCGAAAAGTGGATTGTTATAAAACAAAGGAGAAGAATATGGACATTGTAAAAATACTTTCCTCGGAGCTTTCGCTCAGAGAAAATCAAGTTGAAGCCACGGTAAAACTAATTGATGAGGGAAATACCATCCCATTTATAGCGAGGTACAGAAAAGAAGTGACAGGCTCACTTGACGATAATCAGCTCAGAGAGCTATTCGACCGCCTTACATACTTGAGAGGGCTTGCAAAGCGCAAAGAGGAAGTAGTGGTGGCGATTGAAAATTTAGAGCTGATGACAGAAGAGATTGCCGCCTCCATAACTTCGGCAAAAACACTTGCCGAAGTAGAGGACATTTATCGCCCATTTAAGCCGAAAAGGCGGACAAGGGCGTCCATTGCAAAAGAAAAAGGTCTCTCCCCACTTGCCGATTTAATATTTGCTCAAGGTATGGATTGCCCGCTACCCGAAGAAGAAGCGGAAAAATATATAGATGCTGAAAAGGGCGTTAATAATACAGAGGAAGCACTTGCAGGCACAATGGATATAATTGCTGAGTATGTATCGGACAATGCGGCAGTAAGAGCGGCACTCAGGGCGGATATGCTCAGAAATTCACTGCTCTCAACCAAGGGGAAAACCGAGGAAGATAGCGTTTATTCAATGTATTATGACTATTCGGAGCAGGTATCAAAAATCCCAGGTCACCGCATATTAGCTATTGATAGAGGTGAGAGGGAGGATAAGCTAAAGGTTAGTATAATAAGCGAAGAGGATAGAATATTCTCAATTGTTTCAAATCTTGTGGTGTCCTCTGGCAGAAGTAATGGCAGGGCTTTTGTGATAGAAGCGGTAAAAGATGCCATATCAAGGCTAATTTACCCCTCGATGGAAAACGAAATACGCACAACACTCACCGAAAGGGCGGCGGAATCTGCAATTAAGGTGTTTGCAGTGAATTTGCATCAGCTTCTAATGCAGGCACCTGTGAAAGGGCGTGCAGTATTAGGGCTCGACCCTGCCTATCGTACAGGCTGTAAAATTGCTGTTGTGGATGCCACGGGGAAAGTGCTCGATACAACGGTAGTCTATCCCACACCACCGCAGAGCAAAACAGCCGAGGCGGCTCAGGTGCTTAAAAAGCTTATTAAGGCGCATGGGGTTTCTGTAATTGCAATAGGCAACGGCACGGCGTCCAAAGAGTCGGAAATATTTGTGGTGGAGCTTATAAAAGAAATGGACATGGATTTATCATATATAGTGGTGAGTGAATCGGGGGCTTCGGTTTATTCTGCTTCAAAGCTTGCGGCTGAGGAATTCCCTCAATTTGATGTATCGCTGAGAAGTGCGGTTTCAATAGCGAGAAGACTGCAAGACCCACTTGCAGAGCTTGTTAAAATAGACCCTAAGGCGATAGGAGTAGGTCAATATCAGCACGACATGCCTCAAAACCGCCTTGGCGGAGCACTTGAGGGCGTTGTTGAGGACTGTGTTAATAGCGTTGGCGTGGACTTAAATACCGCCTCGGTATCACTGCTTTCATATGTGGCAGGCATTGGCCCTGCACTCGCTAAAAACATCATTCTGTACAGGGAAGAAAATGGCGCATTTTCCTCAAGGAAAGAGCTTATGTCGGTTAATAAACTTGGAAAAAAAGCCTTTGAGCAGTGTGCAGGATTTTTAAGAGTTCCCGAGAGTGAAATGGTATTTGATAGAACAGCAGTTCACCCCGAAAGCTACAAGGCGGCGACCGAGCTTCTATCAAGTCTTGGATATAGCAAGAAAGAGATAAAAGAGGGGAGCTTTTCTGATTTAGAGGAGAGGGTAAAAGTGGGTAGCTACACACAAATGAGCGAGCAAATCGGAATTGGTGTGCCAACGCTTAAAGATATAGTTTCAGAGCTTCTAAAACCGGGACGTGACCCAAGGGATACGCTTACTGCACCGCTTCTGCGCAGTGATTTGCTCGATATGAAAGACTTAAAAGCAGATATGATAATAGACGGCACAGTGAGAAATGTAATAGATTTCGGTGCATTTGTGGATATCGGAGTACATCAAGATGGACTTGTGCATATATCCCAGATAACAAACAGATATATAAAACATCCGAGCGAAGTGTTAAAAGTTGGGGATATAGTGAAAGTAAAAGTGCTTGAAGTTGATGTAAAACGAAAGAGAATATCACTTACTATGAAAGGTGTGTAACCAATGAAATCGGCACCTCCAAGCCCTGCACTACTATGGGTATGGCGAATTAGGACAGCATTTGTCTGCACAATACCGTCTATAATATCATTCTATTTTTTCACTGATAACAATTTTATTAGAGATACAATTACAATCGGATGGATGGTTATATTTGTATTGATGTTTTTCATACTACTGCCAATTGCTCATTCAAGATATAAATACGGGTACGATTATATGAAATTTGTGATTGAGTATGGAATGATCTATTATCGCACCAAATCGGTGGATATATCAAATATCAAATTCATACAGATAACTCGTTCTCCGCTTGAAAGAGTATTTGGGCTATGCACGATTAAGTTTGTTGCCCCAGGCTCCTCTGTTCGTATCGAGGGGCTTGATAAAACTGCCGCTAAAACCTTGGAAGAGCTCTTTATAAAAGGGGGAAGTGCGCTGTGAATAAAATATGCCGCCCCCATCCGATACAGGCGTTTGAAAATATGTTGCGCTTTATATTCCTTTTGATAATACCACTTATAAGGGGTCTTTTTCTTGCGTTTACAGGCGGCATAGTCCTTTGGCTGCAGGGTGCATGGTTCGACATAATGATATTGCTTTTAATTATTACCCTCGGTCTGCTTCGCTACCGCACAACCTACTTTATCCCAGAAGAAAAAGAAATTATTATGCACAGTGGGATAATTAAAAAGAAGAAAGTAATTATTCCATATGGAAATATAGTTGCGTGCGGTACGATTGCAAAGTATTATCTTCGTCCATTAGATGCCGCTGTTTTATATCTCGACACATTGGCGGGAAGTGGTAGGAATTGGGATTTTAAGCTGATTGTAAAAAACGAGGACATCGAAAATATAATTAGCAAAATTTCACACGACTCACGAAACAGGGATTTTATCTATAAATCTAATTTTATATATATCTTCCTTTTCTCACTTATATCCTCAAACTCTTTTGTAGGGATAGTGGTTATAACTACTTTAATTAGCGGTGCAGGTGAAATTTTGGGTGAGCGAATAAACAATATTATTGTGGGGACATTTCAAAACATAGTCAATTTTATTGCGTTTGGAATTCCCACTGTTGCTGTGGCATTTGCTTATTTAATGTTCTTTGGCTGGTTTGCGGCATTCATGGCAAATATTATTCGCTATAAGAATTTAAGTGTGGAACGCAAAGGAAGAAATTTAAAGATAAACGGTGGATTTTTAACCTTAAGACAATATGTAATAAATGAGGGAAGTATAAACTACCTCGATATCAGACAAAGCTTTTTCACCTCTCTTTTAGGGATATTTTCTGTCTCGCTCGATGCCATTGGATATAAAAAGGAACGCCACGGTATGTCGGTAATAATACCAACTATATCAAAAAAACGCCTTATGCCAATGGTGAAAAAGCTTTTGCCCGACTTCATAATCTCCAAACGGCAGATAAAGCCCAATTTCGGTGCGATAATCCGATTTACACTCGACCCCCTCTATCCCTGCCTTTTAATTCCACTTATCAGCATACTGCTCATGCTACTTTATCCTGTTTGGTCGGAGCTAATATTTTTTATTGCATTGATGGCAATGATACCCTCGATTTGGTTTTTAGCAGTGAGAATAATAGACTGGCTTACCTCTGGAATATCCTATGAAAAAGGTTTCTATACGATACGATATTCAAAGGGATATTACCTCCACACGCTAATATTATCCAAAAAACGCTTGATGAGCGTGCAAATAAGGCAGAGCGTGATACAAAAATTTAGCAATAGATGCGATGTGTTTATATATAGCTATAATGAAACACGAACACGGCACCGTCTGCGCAATTTAGACAGGGATGAGATAGAAAAATTCTTTGAAATTACTTAGAGAAGCCACTAAAACTAATTCTACACTTCATTTCTTAGTAGTTTTTAAAAAGCAATACTGTTTTAAGTTTGCTTTTTTTATAAAAGGCATTAATAAAATTATAAAATGTATTGACTATTTCATTTATCTGTGATAGAATACTTTAGTCACAGAAAATGCTGTTTATTTTATAAGCAGCATAATATGCGCCCTTAGCTCAGCTGGATAGAGCGTCTGGCTACGGACCAGAAGGTCGGGAGTTCGAATCTCTTAGGGCGTGCCAAAAACCCTTGAACAAAGATAATTTGTTCAAGGGTTTTGTGTTTTTTATAATAGTGCTAATAGCCTTACCCGCACAGGTATTAGTGGAAAAGTTTTCACTAATACTACCTCAAACCCTTTTGGGAATACCCGAGTATTACCACCCAAGCAGATAAGCAGTGAAAAATCTACTAATATATTTCACGCAGAATTTTATTGTAAAAATTCTGATTTTTATCGGTGGAATAATTATCAAGCGCCACTTGAAGCCTACTATATGTGAGCGAGGAGGTATGGGAGCCTAAAATATTAGAGGTGAAATATACACCGTCTAAATCCCTACTCATAGCGGTGGGGCAGATTACACGACAATGAGGGTCAGTAAGTGAGTCCGCATAACTGCTTTGAAGTATAAATACGCCCTGCTCATCACTTCTCCATGAAAGGGATTCATTTATAAGCTTAACCTTAGATTTATCACCCTGAACAGATGAGTATAGAATGAGCTTTGCTCCCATTTCACGAACAATTTTCACATTCTCATAATATAGTGAATCTTCATCCCCTAAAATAGCCACTGCACCTACATTAGTAGTTGCTATATTTATATTGTCAGCAGGAGCTATTCCCCATAATATTTCTTCTTTAGTGGGAGTTATTTTATCCTGTGCAAGTATGATATCACCCATGGGAGAAAATATGTAACTGCGGTTGTATACCTTACCCTTTTCGGATACTAAAATAGATCCTGCGTGGATATTTATCCCATACTTTTTTGCCAGGGTGCAATATGTATTTACATATATATCCATTAGCCAATCGCCACAGAATTTTAGCGTGTCTTTTAGGAATTCTATGCGTTCCACTTGGTCTATCGTAGAGCCGAC
Source organism: uncultured Oscillospiraceae bacterium (assembly GCA_964370185.1). GTDB lineage: Bacteria > Bacillota > Clostridia > Oscillospirales > Ruminococcaceae > CAYJEQ01. The sequence continues at coordinate 110,989 of CAYJIJ010000001.1, read as the reverse complement.
CTTTATTAAATCCTTGCCAATCCCTGTGCAATATAATGGGATTATGCCGATGTATTGGGGCAAGCTTATAAGCTTCGCTCCGCTTTCCTTAGAGCTTAAAATGCAGTTATATAATGCGTCTATAAAGGAATAATAATCCTTATATCCGCTTTTATTTATAAGTGTGGTGGAAGCTCTTATATGATTTACATCATCATCGGCGGGTAAATTTTTTACCTTAAGGCCATGCAAAGCGTCAATGTATTCAAAAACTTTTTCACCATTAAGCTTTTGCTTAGTGAAAAACATAGACATTCTATTTCCAAAATCGGACATATTTACCTCACTAAGTAATCAATATATTTTTTAAATAATGTGTTTTGCGGTAAAATTGGATTTTCTTCTCTAAACGCATTGAGTTTATCGGTATCACATTCCCAAATGGTGTTAATTCTCCCCGGCGTCTTAGTCCTGCGCACACATTCGGTAATCGACATAGGATTAATAAATCTGCCACCCTCTTCGGTAGCATCAAGCAGATATAATTTATTCGATATCGCGGTGTTTTCACAGCCTTGGCAAACTCTGTGGGGAGTATCATTAATAATATCCATAAATCTACTGCATATGAGCACTTGCGCTCCCATTAATGAAGCGGCACGGGAGACTTCTGGGTGAAATATATCAACATCCACACAAAGGAAAAACGAGGCGTCCTCCGTTGTAATAATACTAATATCCTCGGAGTGGGACAAATTACCACGATGTGCAAGACTTAAGTGAACCGCTTCCTGTGCGCCGAGTATTTCACCCTCGGGAGAAATCATGCACATAGTAATCCTATCATCTCTGATAAACCTTAAAGGCACAGTGTAAACCTTAAAAAATCTACTGTATTTAATCGCCTTTTTTAGATGTTCGAAAGCAGACTCTTCGGAAATATAAGGCTCTTCTTGCATGAATACAACATATTTACTTCCCTGTGGCGGAGCTTCAAACTGCCTTACAACTGTAATATTAAATTTTCCCAAGCACTCACCTCCATTTTTATCTACTACCCTTCTATTTTATCACATTTTTTAAAAATGTAAAAGAGAATTAATCGGCACTTATAAGAAAAAAACATTGAATTATAAATAGATATAATGTAAAATGATGGTTAGGGTACAACCAAAATCAATTAAGGGAGTAAAATATATGCTTTCAGACTTATTTTATAATCCGTTTCCGATAAAATACTATAAATTTCAAAAACATATCAGAATTAGTATTGAAAACCACAGGCAATATAAAGAAATGAATATAACGATAAATGAAATGACTACTGGACATATAGTTATATTTATATGGATTAAGCTAAAAGATGGGAAATCCATATTTTATTGCAATAATGAACGCCAAGTTTCCTCAGCAAAAAAGCAAATCCCAAATATGATGATTAAATATTCGAGAATTTATATGCATACCGATAAAAGCGGTAATTATATGAAAATTTATTTTAGAAATAGAAAAAGTGAAAAAATTGAGCTTAGAGTATTTTTAAATATGGGATCCAATCATAAAAAGGTTAATTTTAGAAGCTTTGAATTTGATGAAATCGGAGTAGGGGCGGCATTTAATAACTGTTCAACAAATTTAGATTCCAAAACTTCGCTAAGCGTTATGGGGCAAAATTATAGCATAGAAAATAGCTTTGTTTCCATTTGGAGCCCTAAAAGTGCAGGCACTTATGCAACTGATGTAAGAGCAATAGCGCTTTTACAAGGGAAATCATTATTTGAGTTACCCATTGTAACCAAAATGAGCGACGGACTGACATCTTTTGAATACCATGGTAAAACTAAATCTAAAAATTATAAAGAAACCAGAGCTGAAGATGAAAAAGTACTTATAAATGGGGAAGGTCTACTCTTTTCCTGCCAAAAAACCGAAAAAGGTTATGAATTAGAAAGCATAGAGAAGCTCCAGTATGACGAAAGCCCCACGGTGAAATTTACCCCACCGCTACCTCTCTATCCAAATGAAATCGACATAATACAAAAGCATCAGATGACAATCACTTTTGCAAAGTATGAAGTCGATGGGGAAGTAGTGGTCAAATTTGATGATGAAAACAAAGCTGAATTTATCTATATATGTGATGAACTTGGTTTTGGCACCGAAGCTCCCATTCACACGACTATCAGACTAATGGAAAATCAAATGATTATGTCCACTAAAATTGTAAATAAACCAAAGGAGTAATATGGCGGAGATAAAAACAAATGCTATGAGAGCAATTGAAAAGCTCGGCATAGCATATGAAAAATTGGAATATGACATTAGCGACGGACTGCTCGATGGAATTGACGTAGCAAAAAAGACTGGTATGAGCGAGGAGGAAGTCTATAAAACACTTGTGACACAGAGCGGAAAAAATTACTATGTTTTTGTTATTCCAGTGGCAAGGGAGCTAAGCTTAAAGTCCGCAGCTAAGTCGGTCGGAGAGAAAAATGTGGAGATGATTAAACACAGTGATTTACTTAAAGTCACAGGATATATTAAAGGCGGTTGCTCTCCAGTAGGGATGAAAAAGCAGTACAAAACTATTATTGATAGCTCAGTAAACAAGCTAAATAGAATTGTGGTAAGCGGTGGGAAAATAGGCTATCAAATTGCGATAAGCCCTGCTAATTTAGCTAAAGTTATTGAATATGATATTGCCGATATTTGCGCCTGAAATTCTAAGTAATCCAGAAAGAGGGAAGTAAAATGCAAACACCTATTTTACAAACTGAAAGAATGATTTTAAGGCCACTACTATCAAGTGATGCTAAGATGGCGTTTAAAAACTGGACATCGGACAGTGAGGTTGCAAAGTTTATGCGTTGGAATGTGCACAACGATTTGTCCCAGACCTTGGAATGGATGCAATCAGAGGAAGAGAATATCATGGGTGATAATTACACTTTTGGATATGTACTTAAATCTTCGGGCGAATTAATAGGCTCGGGAGGGCTAAATTTTAACACCGAACATGGGTGTTATGAGCTGGGTTATAATATAATGAAAGCACGGTGGGGCAAAGGCATTGCCACCGAGGCTGCAAGGCGAATAATATATTTTGCAAAGGAAGAGCTTGGTGAAAAGAAAATCTATGCATGCCATGCTCCCGAAAATTTTGCCTCACAGCAGATTTTGATTAAGCTTAATTTTAAGCATCATGGCAAGAGCACTTATAAGAAATTCGATGGCAGTAAATCATTTGATGCTATATCTTATTTTTTAGAGCTTTAATAAATTAATTTGAGAAGAATTTTGCAGTCAGGCAAAATTCCAAAATAAAACCCGAGCTAAATTACCTTCTAAAGGAAAGTGATTTAACTCGGGTTTTATTTATAATTTGCATATTTATAAAAAATACCATAAACAATTATAGGTCTTACCCTTATTCAACAGGAATTTGTATTTCGGTGATAAACTCACTTGGATTGTCGGTGGTTGAAATACTAATAATTGCAAATTCAATTGATTTGCCTATGATTTTTAGATTATTGTCTTTAATATATTTATAGAGTTGTTTATAGCTTTTGTTCATATCATGATACTCACCTATATGGTGTGTTATCGCATATCTGCTTTCGGGGATATTAGTAATTGGTACGCCCAACTCCCCACCCGTACTATCCACAAAAAATCCGATTGTGGAGTAAGTATCAAATTTTTTTATAAGCAGTGACGGCATATCAATCTGCAAAACAACCTCGCCCCGCTTAAACTGTGGCTCTTTTCCGATGCCCTTTATATATGATGTATATAAGGTTTTTATGCTGTCATAGAGTGCGTCCATTGAAAAGTTGAAATTAAGCGCATATAAATGCCTTTGAGGAAATGTTTTAAGATAGCAGCTTGAAGATGATTTCACCTTTTCTGATTTTGTAATTCTTTCAAGCAATTCATCGTTGAGGCTTTTTGCTTTTTGTAGTCTGTAAAGCTCAGAATTTATTATCTCTTGCTGCTTTAGTAGTGAGGTTTTTAATGAGGATAGATTATTTTTATTTGTCAGTGTAATTATTTCTTCAAGGCTAAGACCCAATCCTTTCATTATCATTATCTGATTGAGTTTATATATCTGTGAATACTCATAATATCTATATCCGTTTTTTTCATCCCTTACAGACGGTGAGAATAATCCTATGCTATCATAATAGCGGAGTGTTTGCTTTGAGATGTTTGCAAATTTGCTGATTTCTGCTATGGTATATTTATCCTTATGCATCAATATGCCTCCTATTCACCAAAATATTTAAAAACATTATAGTAACTATAACATTTAAATGCCTTTAAATCAACAAATAAATTACAAAAAAATATTAAAATTAGCATTGACATTACATTAACTATATAGTTTATCATTTATGTATAAACTATTTTGAAAGGGTGAATAAAATGGAACACAATTTTTTAAATGTTTCTATTTTGCAAACAGAAGTTAGTGGAGATACCCAAACAAATTTTAGCACAATTTCTACTGCGGTAGATAATGTTATGTGTGGGTATATAAAACCTGAATTAGTACTTGGGGTCGAATTTGGAATAGGAAAAACCCCCATCCTTATTACGGATGACATATTTGCAAAATTTGCGGAAATAGCAAAGAAATATAGCATCTACTTCATACCGGGTACATTTGCAGAAGCAAGTGAAGAGCTGCCAGAAGGAGAATTTTATAACACCTGCCCGATATTTGCTCCCAGTGGAGAGATGATTGCAGTATATAGAAAAAAAGTCCCTTTCCGCCCAGGTGAAATGAGCACTCCGAGCGAAACAAATGATTACTGCCTATTTGAAATAGCTGAAAAAAACATCAAGGTGGGCGTAATAATATGCTATGAGCAATTTTTCCCTGAAATCCCTCGTACATTAGCACTGATGGGAGCTGACATCATCCTCTGTCCAGCGCTTGACCCTATGGAGTATAAGCATATCCCCGAAATTATTCCACAAGCAAGAGCACTTGAAAATGAGCTGTTTTACATATGGACTTGCGGAGCAGGACAGCTTGGAGCATCATCGCTTTGCGGTGGTTCAGTCATAGTAAATCCAGAGGGCGAAATAGTATTTAAATGCAGTGAAAGAGCACAAAATATAACCCGTACACTCGACATGAGCATGGTAGATTTTAAGCGAAATTATGGTAGGGATCAGCATATAAAAAGCCTTAAGCAGTTTAATGTGCAATATCCCTTTGCAAATAAAATAGCTGATGCACCCATCTACAATAACAAAGATAAACTGACCATGAATGCTAATGAGTACAAGAACAAAGTGAAAGAAATAAATTTTGGCACTATCTAAGTTTTAACTATAATAAATTAAGGAGAACTTTAATATGACTAACACAAATCGAATAATGGCACTGCTGAAATTTGTAATATTTTCAGGGCTCGGTATTATAGCTTTTTTTGTGGAAATAGAAATTGCAGGCGTATCCGCTATACCAACACAGCACATGACCACATGGGTGAGTAGTACTTTCGGACCGATTATACCATATTTTTGCCTACTGCTAATCGCTTATGGCGGTTTAATGCCTATTATTAAAAAAACATATAAGAAATCCACCTTTGATTTAGTTTTTACTATTATCAAGTTTGTCGGTGTAATAATAGGGGGCATGGCTGTATTTAATGTAGGGCCTGCCGTGCTTATGGCACCGGACATGATTCCCTTTTTATTTAATGTAGTTGTAAAACCTATTGCACTAATGATTATTGCGAGTGGACTTGCATATGTTTTACTAATAAACTTCGGATTTATGGAATTTGTAAGTGTTTTCATGCAGCCTATAATGAGAAAAATTTGGAAAACTCCTGGTGAAAGTGCTATTGATGCAGTAGTTTCATTCACAGGTGGCTATGCGCTTGCGGTGCTTCTAACCAATCAGCTTTATAAAAAAGGAGTTTACACTGCAAGAGAGAGCACTATTATTGCCACAGGATTTTCCACTGTTGCAATTGGTTTTATGCTTGTTATAGCTAATACATTGGGGCTGATGGATTACTGGACTCAGTATTTCTTCTCTACTTTAATTATCACATTTGCTGTAACTGCCATCACTGCACGAATTTACCCCATATGTAAAATACCAAACGAGTACTATGATAAAAAAGCAGAAAGTAGTATCAGTGCTGAAGGCAATATTTTCAAAAGAGCACTTGATGCAGGAATTAATACTGCCGCAAACGCAAAATCATATTTTATTTACCTTAAAGACTATTACACCGGCGATGCAATAAAAATGTCTTCCGCTGTAACATCAAGTATTATGGCAATTGGACTTGCTGGTCTTCTTGTAGCCGAATACACACCTTTATTCGATATTGTAGGCTACATATTCTATCCGTTTACATTATTGCTTCAAATACCTGACCCAATGCTTGCGGCTATGGCAAATGCTACTGAGATTGCTGAGATGTTCATTCCAGCAATGCTCGTTGTAGAAAGCCATATCATCACAAAATTTGTTACCGCAGTTACCAGTGTTTCAGCAATACTATTTTTCTCTGCATCAATTCCTTGCCTACTCTCAACCGATATCCCTATCAAAATGAAAGACGTATTGCTTATTTGGGTGGAACGCACAATATTATCACTTATTATGTCAGCAGCAGTGGCACACATACTCTTTTAAAGATTTTATCAGCCACATAAAGGGTTTCGATGTTAAAAGCCATATCGAAACCCTTTTTAATTTCTCTTGGATAGATAAAGGAGTGCTTTGTAATGCAACACAAACTAAAAAAATACTCCCAGGAAATAGCTTTTGATTTGTTGGGTTGTTTTATATATGCCGTAGGAATTACATGTTTTGCAAGACCTGCTGGATTTGCCACGGGTGGACTTACAGGCATATCACTTATTATAAATTATTTGTTCAATATCGAAATAGGGACTATCCAGCTATTACTAAATATCCCGCTTGTAATAATTAGTTTTAGAATTTTAGGGGTTAAATTTATTGCAAAAACAGGGAAAACAATGCTCATTTTAAGCTTGCTTTTAAATATTGTAAATGATTTTATACCTATATACAGTGGAAATCCTTTGTTAGCTGCTATTTACACTGGAGTTTTTGCAGGTGTGGGAATGTCATTCCCCATACTGTGCGGCAGCTCCATCGGTGGGACGGATTTGCTTACATTATCTATCAGAAAGAAAAAACCACACATGACTTTTGGCACAATAACAATCTGCATAGATGCCTGTATACTAATTTGCGGAGGTTTGGCTTTTAGCAATATAGACGCAGTCTTGCATGGTGCAATTGCAGTAGCAGTTTCTGGGTTTGTCTGCGACAAAATCATATACGGTGCAAATAAAGGTAAAATTGCACTGATTGTAACAGATAAAGGAATAGAGGTTTCAAGAAAAATTGAATCTATAACAGGACGAGGAAGCAGTTTGCTCAAAATTAGAGGTGGATACACTGGCAAGGAGAGGGATATGGTCATATCGGCTATGAGCAAGCACCAAATATTTAGCATAAGGCGTGCCGCTCACCTGATTGACGGTGATAGCTTTGTGATAATATCCTCTACCGATGAAGTGTTTGGACGAGGTTTCTTAGAAAATAGCGATTGAGCTTTCAAAAAACAAATAAATTCAAAATTAGGGGCAAAACCGCAATTATCATTGTGGTTTTGCCCCTGAAAATATACCATTTAATTTATCAGCTCTTTTAATTCATCACCGCTGAACTGCTCTTTTTTATTGCAGAAATGGCACTCCACCTGAGTAACTTCCTGCTCACTTACGAGCCTTTCAATTTCTTCTTTGCCAAGGCTTGCAAGTGCTCTTTTTACCCTGTCTCTTGAGCAGTCGCAGAGATATTTACTAACGCCGCTGTCAAGTACCTGAGGTGCTAAACCATCTAAAACAGAAAATGCAATCTGCTCAGGGGAAAGCCCTTCTTTAACTAAAGTTGAAATAGGTTTTAGTTTGTTTATGTTTTCTTCAAGCTTAGTTATGAGAGTATCATCCGCACCGGGGAGTAGTTGCACTATAAAACCACCGGCGGAAATAACTGTCAAATCAGTGTTTACAAGCACACCCAAAGCACATACAGTGGGTATTTGTTCGCTCATCGCGTAGTAATAGGTGATATCCTCAGCAATTTCTCCGCTTACAATCTGGCTATGCCCTGTTGAAGGCTCTTTTTGCCCAACATCTTTAATGACCGATAAAAACCCATCCCTGCCAACAGCACCTGCAACATCGAGCTTCCCATATTGATTTAGTGGGATTTCCACTATCGGATTTGTAACATATCCCTTTACATTACCCCTGCCATTGCCGACAGCGATAAGTGCGCCTATCGGGCCGTTTCCACTCAGCCTTAGAGTGACACTGTCCTCGGTATTCTTGAGCATATAGCCCATTAGTGAAGAGGCGGTAAGTAACCTACCTATTGCTGCGGTGGCAGTGGCGGAGGTTTGGTGTATACGCTCTGCCTCGGCGGCTATTTGAGTGCTGTCGATCGCACAACAAATTACCGAGCCGTCCTCCGATATTACCCTAACTATATTATCCATTATTATTCCTCTTTTCTCTTTTTGCAACAAATACAAGTCTTTCAGATTTTGAATGAGGAGGATTAAAACTATCCTCGTCGTATATCGCCTTAACAGTGAAATTATTTTTATTTAGCAGTGCGGTAAGTAATTCTGTGCTGTATGCTCGCTCGCAAAATTCTTCACTGCTACGGTGATAAATACCATCTTCATACTCAAAAAAATCGAGTGATATTTCCACTACTGCACTTTCTTCTTCATATGAATTTTGCCAAACGCAATACACCTCTTCATTTTCAAACACAAAGGTATTATTAGAGAGTACATGCATATGCTTATATATGGTGTTTATATCAAATATAAAGAGCCCATCGTCAGCCACGAAATTACTTAGCTTAGCAAATATTGTATCCAAATCAGCCTCTTCGGTGATGTGATTTAATGTGTCGAGCGTGCAGAGAACGGTGTCCATAGTGCCATACAAATCTATATCCCTCATATCTTGGCAGAGATAGAGTATATTGTGCCCTGTCTGAGAAGTTTTAGCTACGGCTTCGCTGAGCATTTCAGGAGATACATCCACACCTGTAACATCATAGCCCAACTTAGCAAGCTCTACACAAAGACTTCCCGTACCACAGCCCATGTCGAGTAGGAGTGTGGTTTCGGGAAGAAAAGTATCTATTACTTTTTTAAAATATACAGCCCTGTCCGAGTAGGACAGGTCTGTAATAAGGTGGTCATAATATTTTGCAAAATTGCGATACATTATTTTTCGCTCAACCTTTCAAGAACTTCTTTATAGCCATCCGAACCATAATTTAAACAACGATTTACCCTACTTATTGTAGCAGTACTCGCTCCAGTGGCGGCAACAATGTCACTGTATACCATATGTTCTAAGAGCATCTTAGCAACCTGTAAACGCTGTGAAAGAGCCTTAAGTTCGGGGACGGTGCAGAGATCATCAAAAAACTTATGGCACTCATCCTCAGTTTCAAGTGAAAGCACAGCTTTGTATAGAAGTTCAAGTTCAGCACCTTTAATTTTATCACTATAACTCATTTGCAATCCTCCCAATCTAATTTATATATGAAAGTCCATCATGTATATATTAACACTTTAGGACACGAAAGTAAATAGCAGACATAAAAAATATAAATTTGCAGAAAACTTAACTCAAATTATTTCTAAAAAACTAATAATACACAGAAGTCAGTGCAAATCCTGCTTGCTCGGCAAGCTCTATTTGCCCACTTTTTTCTTCTTCATCGTATGCAAGTGCAGTAAATGGGCTAATTCCACTAAATACAGCAACAGAATTCCCTTTATCCACATGGGAGGTAAATGCTAAAAGCTGTTCAAGCACTGGCAGTGGATCATTATCAACAACCTGATCTTTCACCACTCCAATGAGTGATAAATCCAGCCACATATGCTCACCCACTGCATTTATAGCACCAGCACCATAGAGCATATTGTTGTGATACATTATATCAACTGCGTATGTGTGCACAAATAAAGTTGCGCCAACTTCAGATAGAGCAGTTTCAATTTCACCCGATAGCTCTGCAAGTGCGATGTCCCTTGAAGCAGTGGCAATAGTTCCATAATTTGCGGTTTCAAGGGCTTCACCCCGTGGAAAATGGAAACTTTCAAGTAAAATTGCATCCATACCCAAATTGGCGGCTTCAAGGGAAAGGGTCTTTATATAATCTCCAGCCTTATCGCTATATGGATTTAGCCACTGTGTACCACCGTTTGCAAGGGAGGTGTCCACCCAAGAATAGCCACTATTTAAATATGTTATATTTTCGTCCGTAATCTGCCTTGCGGCGGCGGAGTCATCAAATGCATTTATGCGCCCTATCAGGGTAAAACCCTCTGATTTAAGTGTGTTAATTCCTACTAAATACTCATTAACTTCCCCAGAAACCGATGAGGAGGCATATGGGTGATTGGAGGGAATATGGACAGCGCCACCACTGTCCTTAATTGGTAGGGCAACGGCGGTTATACCATCCAAATGAGCAGAGGCTATCTCAGCTGAAAGAAGCTCAGGGTCAAGAATGGTGGGTATATCAAGGTATAAAACATTATCATAATTGTTTTCAGCATTTAAAACCGAGCTTGGAATGGGCCCAGAAGATTCTTCCGAGGAGGAATTTGACTGCTCTTCAGAGCTTGCTATTGAGGAGTGAGGCTCTATATCTTCGATGGAAAGCCCCATTACAAAATCATAAACAGGCTCATAAAGGCTCCAACCTATAAATGCCGCCACAGAAAGTATACAAATAGCCAATAAAACCCTCGAAAACCTTGCAAAAAGCAATTGTATCCGTGAGCTGCGCCCATAATTATATCTCTTTATTTTTTTTCGTTTCTGCATATTTTTAACCATTCCTTTAAGAAATATAATAACTAAAATAAAAACAAAGCAGTTATTTTAGATTTGTTTTTATAGCAGGGAAAGTTTTTGAATTCTCACCCTTTTAGGGATAAAAAGATAATTTTATGATGGAAGCTGATAACCTATTAAGCCATATATCGCTAAACTAAGTATGCCTATATATATAAGTGTAATTGGCAAACCTCTAAATGTTTGGGGTATATTTGCAATTAAAAGTCGTTGTTTACAATTATATATGAGTATAAGTGCTATTGTAAAACCTATTCCCGAGCCGAGTGCATAGGCGATGGTGTCGGGCAAATTAAGATTTCTCATTGCTGCAAGTACAAGTGCACCGTGCACCGAGGAATTAAAAGAAGCAATAGCAAGCATAAGCCTGTAACGCCTAAACATTTTTAAATCTATACTTCTCATTATAGTACAAACAATTCCATATACTATACAAACAGCAATGCAAAAGAGAATACCTCTATGATATATCCTCATATCAAATGCTCTGGTGAAATTATTTATATTGTAGCTTATCAGTGAAGACAGCGTAGTGATGAGTGTTATCATACCGCCAAATTTAATGGTAGTAGATATACTTTCAATCTCAAAAAGCATCTTGCTCGTGCCAAGCCCTTTGGCAAATATGGCATTTTCAGCTGCCATTGCTACGAGCATGGTAATTATAAAGCTTACTATATCCATAAACTGCCTCCTTATTTTTTGCTGGAAAGATAGATTTGTCTGCGAATTAAGCGGTCAAACTGCCTGAAAAAAGCGGCAAAAAAACCAACTATTATAAAGCCCATAAACGGCAAAAGTAAAGCGGGCATAACAAATACCGCATCGGCATCCACTCCCCAAAGAGTGCCGGCACCAAAATATTCTCTTACTGCACTTATAAATAATAAAGCAAGTGAGTAACCAACTGCCGATTTTGTTGCATCAGCGAAAGCGACAAAAGGCCTTCCAACAACCCCGTGCTGAATATATTTTGACACAACGAGTGAATTTGCAGTAAGGATTGGGAAATACATGCCAAGTGAGTCAAATATCGCTGGGTCTATGCTTGATATTGGAAAGCTTGCAAGCAGTAGAGCAGCAGCGGCAATTAGCACTAAAATAATATTTTTAATATATGAAAACATACTCTTAGGTAGCAGTGAGGATATTATTGCAGTGGGCACGAGTGTAAAATAAATTGCAATAGAAATTGCGGCGGCATGTTTTAGTTCGGTTGCGGCCGCCACTGCAAAAGTGAGTCCCAGCCCCAGTACCAAGAGGGGGTTTTTGTGAAAAATACCGCTTAAAATATTACTGTTAAGCTTATATCTTCTAAGATTTTCTGCTTTCACGGGCAAACCTCCTTCTCGCACGCTTTGCGTTTTGTTCGCTGTATTTATCAATCATGCCGACAAAGGAATTTGCAAATAATATAGCAAAAACTACGCCGTCATCAAAACTTCCATAATGCCTAAAGAGCATAACCATAATACCAGTGCAAAATCCATAAATCATACGCGAGGAATTTCGCTTAGGAGAGGTTACGGGGTCGTTTAATAAAAATACACAGCCTAAAATTAAGCTTCCGCTCATAAGCTCATATAGGAGCGACTGCACTATATCCATTCCATTCCTTGGGAAGATTATCGCTATAAGTGCTACCGCCACAATATATGCAGAGGTGGTAAAAATCCCCGTAGCTTGTCTAACTAAAAGGTATATAAAGCAGCTAATAAGCACCAAAATACAAGTGCTTCCAAGCGCTCCTGCAAAGTTTCCAAAGAGCATATCGGTGTAATTAATTCCAGGTATGCCTCCGAGCTTGAGGGTGTGAATTGTGCTAAGGGTTGTCCTCGCTTCAACAGCAAAATCTAAAGGAAGATGAATATGCGGCGTGGGATATGCAAACATTTGTGATGGGTAGCATATAATGGTAAAGGCAATTCCTGCGGCGGCGGGGTTAAATATATTTTCACCCACTCCACCAAAGGGATGCTTTGCAACGACCATCGCAAATACAGAAGCAATTATAACGGCTGAAAAGTCGATTGAAGCCGGCATAAACAGCGGTATTATAAGCCCTGTGACAACTGGGGAGAGATCCCTCAGCGAATGTTTCCCACCTCTAATAACAATGCATAGTTTATCAAGTATAAAGCAAGTCAGCACACCTATAAAAGCAAGAATTAATGTGCGCATACCATAGTAATAATATGCAAGTGCATATATGGGCGCAAGGGCTATAATCACATCAAACATAAGTGTTCTGTTTGAATCGGGAATTCTAATGTGTGGAGGGGCATTTATTATTAATTTCAAATCCTAAACCTCCATACTCTTGCCTGAATTTGGCGTATTATCTTCTAAAATATTTTGTTTTAGTTTTTTAACTTTTTCCTGACGTGCATAACGATAGATGGTATCGGATATACTGAGCTTTGCTGGGCATACATATGTACATATGCCACAACCGATGCAACTGCTCACATCATAATCCTTAAGCCTACCTTGAAGATTGCTCTGTATGTATTTATATATATACATCGGGGATAAATTAATGGGACAGTCGGATATGCATTTTCCACATCCAATACAGGTTAAATTATATTTTTTAAACTGCTCCTTAAAGGCGAGAACCGCCCGTGTTGTGGAAGTTATTACTGTTGAGTCAGTATCGGTGATGCTGACACCCGTCATAGACCCACCCACAACAATTCGTATCGGCTCAAACCTAACACCGCACCGCTGAAGTATCTGCGTAACAGTCATCCCAAGAGGAACTTCCATATTCACAGGCGAATATATACAGCTGCCTGCAACTGTGATAAAAGCAGTGGTCTGAATTTGGGAATATTTTATAGCACGATATAAATGAATGAGCGTGGTAGCCCCTATGCGCAGTACATTTTCACTGCTTACATCACTTTCGTTATAGTATCTCGTAGGATATTTCCCACCGATTTTTTTAACAGGAACATCCAATACAACCTTGGGTATTCTAACCGATATTTCACCCATTTCCTTATATATTGCAATGTAACTTTCTTTGCAGTCGAGTATTTTTTTAACTACTTCAAGTCCACCTACTACATCCTCCGGCATATGTAGAACAGCCGAGGTTTGGGTGGATATATATGGTTCGTCGTCAATGGCATCGACCATGATTTTTTCTATTTTTATGCTCTTGGCATCCAAAAGCTTTTGATATAGTAGCACATTATCGCAATCATCGGTTATATTCGCCTGCTCGCATATCGACATAATCCCATCCACAGAGAGGGTTGCGAGTGCGGTTTCCTGACGCCTACCATTAATATATTTTATATCCCGCTCATGGTCTATAAATTCTCTATAACCTTTGGATAACGCAGGTTCTTTATTCTGCATAAGGTAAATACCTTTTTTAATATGAAAATTAAGCACTTTTGGGTGGCACCTCCTAACCGAGTTTTCACTGAATTTTTCTCCCAAAAAAGGAGTATATATTATATGATGATTAAATTAATTGAAAAAATGAAACTTTTGATAATACTGAGTACCGAGGATATGAACGATATGAATATATCGCTTAGCGAGCTTTTCTTAGGTTCTCCTACCATAGCTGAAACAATAACCTGTCTGCTTGAAAAGGGTAGGGAAGAAGTGGATTTTGATTATCCTAAAAGCAAAATGCATATCGAAATATATCCCACCGACACTGGCGGCGCCGCAGTATATTTCACTGCCGTGCCCTCATATAAACTCACTGAGGGCGGAGTGGGCTCGGTGTGTGAACCAGCGGTATTTGCCTTTGAAGATATCGACGATGTGATAAATGCTTCGGTGATGCTCTTTAAACAGCATTGCCATAGAATATTTAAAAGCTCGATATATAAATACGAGGAGAATTACAGACTTATTATATATCCAATAGACTGTGCCGAAGGAGTGGCGGTAGAATTTTTAAAAGAATTTGCACCGCTTTTAGGGCAAAACGAAGTGATAGTCTCCCAAACAAAAGAGCATGGCACAGCAGTAGTGATAGATAATGCGATAGATAAAATAGCCTATTATCTATCCTAAAATATTAATGAGATATTTCTATACAAAGCTTATAACTAAAGCGCAGATTTGCGCAGATTGGCTATTGCAAGCTTATAATCGGATTGTGAAAATAGTGCAGAACCTGCCACAAGCAGATTAGCACCTGCGTCTACAACAGTTTTGGCTGTTTTTTCAGATATACCACCATCGACCTCTATCAAAAGGTCGGTTTTGCCGATTTTATCAGCGGCAAGCCTTATTGCTTCTATCTTAGGCATCATGTCTTCCATGAATTTTTGCCCACCAAAACCAGGCTCAACCGTCATAATAAGCACTAAATCAAGCTCCGAGAGATACGGCAGTATCGCTTCGTGGCTTGTTTTCGGTTTTATAGATATGCCAGCTTTCTTTCCATACGACTTAATCTTTTGAATGGTCCCCAGAGTGTCGCTATTGCTTTCGAGATGGAATGTGATTATATCGCAGCCAGCCTTGGCAAAATCTTCTATGTAATCTATTGGGTTTGAAATCATGAGATGAGTGTCAAAAACTGCATCGGTAATCGGCCTTAGCTTGCTTATAATCGGTGCGCCAAATGTAAGGTTTGGCACAAAATGTCCATCCATAATATCTAAATGAAGCATGTCCGCCCCAGCATTAACCATAGCCAAAGCTTCTTCGCCCATCTTCGAAAAATCACATGATAACATTGATGGTGAAATTAAAATATCCATAATTATGCTAAATCCTTTCTATTAAGGCATAAAATAACCATTTAAAGGGTTATAAATGCGCAACGGTTGTGTCCTATAAAACTTAAATTAAGCTGAAAAACAGCATAATTACACCAGTATATTCTACCCCAAATTACAAAAAAGGTCAATAAACATTATTTTAACATCATTTATATATTGTTTTAACATTTTAATATATACAAAATAGACACTAAGTTAAAATTATCACAGCAAAATTACTTCTATCACAAAAATGCAAAAAAAATTCTAAAAAAAATTGATATTTGGCTGATTTAGGCTTTTTTCTGGTGAAAAAATATGTTATTATTAAATGTAATAATTAAAAGTAAACTAATGTAAATTACTTAAGAAAAATTTTCTGTATAATTTTTTCCACTATCACAGAGCAATATAAAATCAAACAATAATATTCAATAAACTAAATCCATAAAGGGGGTAAGGGCTATGAAAATGTCAAAACTATCTAAGCTAAACTTAGATATATCCAAAATTGGTTTTGGCTGTATGCGCCTTCCTGTGAAAGATGAAAAAATAGATAGGGAGCATGCGGCAAGGATGATTGACTACGCCTATCAGCATGGGGTTAATTACTACGACACTGCCTATGCGTATCACGGAGGTGAATCGGAGGAGTTTTTAGGCGAAGCAATGCAGAAATATCCTCGTGAAAGCTTTTATCTCGCCTCGAAACTGCCAATATGGCTTATAAATTCAAAAGAAGACATGGAAAAAGCGCTAAACTTGCAACTAAAGCGCCTGCAAACCGATTATATAGACTTTTATCTAATCCATGCCATTAATAAGGAACGGTATGATAAATGTAAGGCATTAGATGTCTTTAGCTTCTTAGAGGAAAAAAGAGCCGAGGGAAAGATAAAGTATATAGGCTTTTCTTTTCACGACAGTAATCACAGTTTTGAGGAAATAGTGGATGGCTATGAATGGGATTTTGCGCAAATTCAGCTAAACTATATTGATTACAAAATGATGGACGCAAAATATCTTTACGACACACTCGAAAAAAGGGACATTCCCTGCGTGGTTATGGAGCCTACAAGGGGTGGTTTTCTATCAAATTTACCCGAAGATATCGGAAAAATATTCACCGAATACGCACCGAGTAAAAGCCATACTTCCTGGGCACTTAAATGGCTTGATAATCTTCCAAATGTAAAGTTAATACTCTCGGGCATGTCCCATATGGAGCACACACTCGATAATGTATCGCTCTTTGAAGAAGAATTAAACCTCAGTGGCGAGGAAAGGGCACTCATAGAGCGTGTTTATGAAAAAATGAGCGAAATATCCACTGTGCCATGTACGGAATGTGGATATTGCATGCCATGTCCATGCGATGTAGAGATACCCTCGGTATTTAAGATATATAATTTATATAAGACATTCGGGAATGACTGGCGCAGTTTTAATGAATACCATGTGTATTTTTCAAAAGAGAATAAACCGCCAAATTGCATTGCTTGCCTTAAGTGTGAACAGGTCTGTCCACAGCAGATTGACATTGTGAATAAGCTTCACAGCTGTCACGATGAGCTTGAAGCACTTAAAGCAAAATTTGAAAACGACCCAAGAACCAAAACCGCTCTTTAGCATTATAATTTTTTGCATATCTAATAATCAAGACAAGTAGGAGGAAAAAAATGCAGGATAAAAATAATGAATATGTCGTGCAGATGAAAGGAATAACGAAATATTTCGGTGGATTTTGTGCACTTAACAATGTGAACTTATCTGTAAAAAAAGGTACAATACATTCACTTTTAGGTGAAAACGGCGCAGGAAAATCCACACTTATGAACATATTGTACGGGCTTTATCAAGCTGATAAAGGTGAAATTTTGATAAATGGAAAAAATGTGCAGATGAAAGGGCCAAGCTCTGCCATTTCGCATGGAATAGGGATGGTGCATCAGCATTTTATGCTCGTGGAAAATTTCACTGTTGCACAAAATATGATTTTGGGTAGTGAGATAGTTTCGCCACTCGGAGTTATCGACACTAAGGAAGTAATCAGAAGAATTACCGAACTTTCAGACCAATATGGTTTGTATATTGACCCCTTGCAGAAGATTGAAGATATTTCGGTTGGTATGCAGCAAAGGGTGGAGATACTTAAAGCGCTCTTTAGGGGAGTTGATATACTGATACTCGATGAGCCCACAGCGGTACTCACCCCACAGGAGATACAAGAGCTTATTGCAATAATGCAAAAGCTTGTGGAAGACGGTAAAACCATCATCATAATCACCCATAAATTAAAAGAAATTAAGCAATCTGCGGATGAATGTACAGTAATTCGCAGAGGTAGCTATATCGGTACAGTGGATGTGAGCGAAACCGACGAAACAGGGCTTGCCGAAATGATGGTAGGCCGTGAGGTTGATTTGCATATAAGCAAAGAAGAAGCCACTCCGAGCGATGTTATATTCTCCATTGAAAACCTCGTTGTAGAGGATTCAAGAGGGATTGAAAAGGTTAAAAACCTATCACTTGAAGTGCGCAAAGGTGAAATTTTAGGCATTGCAGGCATAGACGGAAATGGACAAACAGAGCTTGTTTCGGCTATCATGAATTTAACAAAAAGCAAAAGCGGCAAAATTATGATGAGTGGCAAAGAAGTGCAAAACACCACTCCTTCAACAACGATAGGCAGTAAAATTTCCACCATACCAGAGGATAGGCATAAGCATGGATTAGTGCTCGACTTCACAGTAGCGGAAAACACCGCTTCCTCAAATTTTAAAAAAGAGCCTTTCTCTAAAAACGGGATTTTAAACTTAAAACATTTTTCAAGCTATGCAACCAAGCTCATAAAAGAGTTTGACATACGCCCTGAAAATTGTGAAAACTCCAAAGCACGCGCACTTTCGGGAGGAAATCAGCAAAAAGTAATTATAGCGAGGGAAGTATCAAATAATCCTGATTTACTCATAGCTGTACAGCCAACCAGAGGCCTTGATGTTGGCGCAATTGAGTTTGTGCATCAATCGCTTGTATCACAGCGTGACAGTGGAAAAGCTGTACTGCTCGTATCGCTTGAGCTCGATGAAGTAATGGATGTTTCGGACAGAATAGCAGTAATTTATGATGGACAAATTGTTGATATAATGGACGCAAAAGATGCGGATGAGAATAAAATTGGTCTGCTTATGGCAGGCGGCGGAAAAGGGGGAGAAACAAATGAGTAATACACAAAAAGTTTTGCGCAACCCCTTTACGGCAATTCTATTTTCAATTATACTCGGTTTCGGTGTAGGTGCCATTATTCTTACAGCGGCAGGATATAATGCAGGTGAAGCATATGCCGCTCTTGCAAGAGGGATATTCTCAAAGCCAAGATATTTGGTGCAGGTACTTATTAAAAGTACACCGATAATTCTCACAGGCTTAAGTGTGGCATTTGCATTTAAGACAGGGCTTTTTAACATCGGTGGCGAAGGCCAGTACATTATCGGCTCAATAGCCGCAGTACTTATAGGTGCATTTTTAACCCTTCCCGCACCTCTTCATTTCTTCCTAATGATTATTGTTGCAATGATTGCGGCGGCGGCTTGGGGCTCTATCTCAGGATATTTAAAAGCGAAATTCGGCATACATGAGGTAATTACCTGTATAATGCTCAACTGGATTGCACTTTACTTAAATAACTATATGATTAATCTCCCCTGGCTTAAAAAGCCTGGCTCAGAGGCATCATATGAAGTAAAGCAAACAGCGGAGTCCCTTGTAATGGGCTCGCTAAAAGCAACAGAAGAGGGAAGAAAACAGCTTGCAGACGATCCGTTTTTATCCGAAGTGGTACTGAGAACGGACATGAACTATGGCATTATAATTGCGATTATAGCGGCGATTGTAGTTTGGTTTTTGCTCAACCGCACAACAAAAGGCTACGAGCTTCGTTCAGTTGGTTTTAACTCCGATGCTTCAAAGTTTTGCGGTATCAATGTAAACAGAAATATTATAATTTCAATGGCAATTGCAGGGGCTATTACAGGTCTTGCAGGGGCACTTCAGATAGCAGGTGTTACACCTCACAGAATTACAATACTTGCCACCCATGAGGGGTATGGTTTTGATGGTATCTCGGTGGCACTAATTGCAAATAGTTCACCGATTGGATGTATATTTGCAGGCCTTCTCTTCGGGGCACTTAGATACGGCAGTGCTTCAATTCAAACAGCAATAGGCGCACCAAGTGAAATAATTAATATAGTTATAGGTACTATTGTATTCTTTATAGCAATGTCACCAATATTCTCGATGATTGCTGATAAACTTGCAAAAAGAGCTAAGGAGGGTAAAGTAAATGTTAAATAGTATAGCTTTAATGCTCACAATTACCCTTATGTATTCAGCGACCCTTATTTTTGGAGCACTCGGCGGAGTGGTGTCCGAGCGTTCGGGCGTTGTTAATATCGGTATAGAGGGTATGATGGTAATAGGCGCATTTGCAGGTGCGGCAGTAGGATATTATTCTGCAAACCCATGGATTGGCTTTCTTGCGGCAGGCTTAGCAGGGGGACTTTTAGCGACGGCACATGCTGTTGCTTGTGTCACATTCAGAGCTAATCAAACTGTTTCAGGTGTAGCGATGAACTTCTTAGGCCCTGGGCTTGCACTCTTCCTATCAAGACTGCTCTTCGAGGGTGCTACAATGACAAAACCAGTGCCGGAAACCCTACCCAAAATATTCTCCTCAGCTAATTTAGCGGACAATGAACTGCTTAGAATGTTTAATTTTGATGTTACCATATTCTTAGCACTCTTTGCCACATTTGCATTATGGTTTGTAATGTATAAAACAAAATGGGGACTAAGACTTCTCGCAGTGGGCGAACATCCCGCAGCGGCAGACACCCTCGGAATAAATGTTTATCTTGTTAGATATATAGCGGTTATAATGTCCGGCGTGCTCGCAGGATTTGGCGGTGCAGCTCAAACACTTGCAGTTGTATCCGTATTTTCACCCACAGTTATATCGGGGCATGGATTTATCGCACTTGCAGCGGTAATCTTCGGCAAATGGACACCGCACGGCTCGGCACTTGCTTGTATGTTCTTCGGATTTTCACAGGCACTTGTTGTAATGTTCAGCGGTTCGGACGCTTTAGTCCCATCACAGATTTTAGCAATGCTCCCATATGTGCTTACAATTATAGTGCTCATAGTATTTGT
>CAYJIJ010000001.1:0-89986 GCA_964370185.1 uncultured Oscillospiraceae bacterium | reverse complement strand
AGATTTTAGCAATGCTCCCATATGTGCTTACAATTATAGTGCTCATAGTATTTGTAGGACGCTCAAAAGCCCCAGCGGCAAGTGGCGTGCCATATATTAAAGGTAGTAGATAATAGAAGCGGTCTGCAATCTGTGAGACTTAAAAGAAAAGATGAAATACAAGGAGCCAAACTTTTAAATAAGCGAATAATACGAGGGTATATGAGCGTAATTTGAAAGTTTAAAGCGACACAGTAAGCAAAAAATCAAAGAATTTTTTGTGCTTTCGCTTTTCTCTTCAGTCTTATTCCCCCGCCTTTGGCGGGGGAATAAATAGTAAAGGGGAAAAATAATAAAAAAATTTGAGTACAAAGTAATCACAATACCCACTACTGCAGTTTTTACAAATAAGCAGTACGAACAAGCGGCCCAAGAATTTGAAGCCAGATTAAACGAGCTTGGCGCAGAGGGATGGGAGCTTGTACAACGCTGTGACGGCTTCTTTTTCTTTAAAAGAGAGATATAAAGGGCGCAAAAATTAATCGGAGGATATTATGCAAGAATTTAAAGCAGGAAGATACAAGCATTTTAAAGGAATGGAATATGAGCTGCTCTACACAGCAAGACATTCGGAAAATTTAGAGCAAATGGTGGTATATAAAGCACTCTATGGTGAATTTGGCATATGGGTGCGCCCAGCCTCGATGTGGAATGAAACAGTTTTGCATGAGGGTGCAGAGGTAAGTAGATTTACATACATGGGGGAAATGGCAAATGAAAAATAAGATAATCACAGTGGTAGGTGTGGGGTTATTAGGTGGAAGCTACGCAATGGGACTTAAAAAGGCAGGCAATACCGTATATGGTATCGACATTTTAAAAGAGAGCATAGACTTTGCCAAAGAGCATGGGTATATAGATGATGGCTCGATTGATGATTTTGATAAATTCCTTGAAAAAAGCGATATAATAGTGCTTTGCCTCTATCCTAAAACACTGATAAACTGGGTGGAAAATCACGCGCATCTCATAAACAAAAAGGCAATAATAACAGATGTTTGCGGTGTGAAGCAGGGTGTGATAGAGAGGGTGCAGTCGCTTTTAGAGGATAGTGGGATAGAGTTTTACTCCTCGCACCCAATGAGGGGGAAAGAAACTCTCGGTGTAAAATATGCCGATTCAAATATATTCAGGGATGCAAATTTAATCCTTGTCCCCACCGAGAAAAACACCGAATATGCCGAGGGAGTAATTACCGACCTCGCGCATACTCTTG
This sequence comes from uncultured Oscillospiraceae bacterium, assembly GCA_964370185.1. Lineage (GTDB taxonomy): Bacteria > Bacillota > Clostridia > Oscillospirales > Ruminococcaceae > CAYJEQ01. The sequence goes on along the minus strand of CAYJIJ010000001.1, from coordinate 88,731 downwards.
GATTTACTACCCTATCAAAGCTCACCCCAAAAGAGCATGATTATATGATAGGCTATCTAAGCCAGCTCACCCATGCAATAGCGGTAAGCCTTATGACGGCTAATGAAAACGAAGAGCTTGTAAAATACAGTGGGGATAGCTTTAGGGATTTAACACGAATTGCAAAAATAGACGAGCATCTATGGAGCGAGCTTTTTAGCTGGAATAAGGATATACTCTGCGAAGAAATAGATATTTTTATGGAAAACCTTGCACGGCTTAAATCACATATACAAAATGATGATATAGAGAAGATGAAAGAGATGTTTAAACTATCCACAAAGCGCAGAAAACTCTTCGATAATTAATGGGTGTATTCCCTTAAAATCAATCTTAATATTTGTTTGATTTTCACAGTTTTTTATTTCGAACTAAGTAATTTTTATGAAAAATTTGAAATTTATGCCAATAAGTGATAGAGTATACTTAATTAGTAGAATTTTTAGTCTTAGCATATTGATATATTAAATTAATTTTACCTAAATAATCCCTAATAAATTTGATGGAGGAAGACTATGAAAGCAACAATTATTTATCATTCAGTGAGTGGCAATACAAAGAAAATGGCCGAGATTATTGCCGAGGCAATGAGCACAGTAGAGGGAATGGAAGCAAAGGCTTTTTCTATTGACGCAGTGGACGAAGCATATGCAAAAGAAAGCAAATGCATCATTCTTGGCACACCGGTGTATGCGGCAAGTACTTCTGCGGCAATGAAAACATGGATTGAAACTTCACTCTTTAAAACTTGCCAAACTGCTGGAAAACTCGGCGGCGCCTTTGCGACTGTTGGATATCTTCACGGCGGTGCAGAGCTTGCAATTCGCACAATACTTGATCACCTAATGGTATATGGAATGCTTACATATTCAAGCGGTGCGGCAGAAGGTGCTCCAGTTATTCACCTTGGCCCAGTTGCTTTAGGAAGTGATATTTCTGAATATGAAGAGCTGTTTACCATATATGGCAAACGCATGGCTAATAAAGCCGTGGAGCTCTTCGCATAAAACAATAAATATTTATAGGGCTTTGACGATTATAATTTTCGTCAAAGCCCTATTTTTATTATTCACTACGACCTTCAAATTGGTCACTGTAATTGATTTAAATAATATATTGTGTTACTATTTAAATATGGGGAGAAGTGGACGAAATGATTAAAAAAGTGTGTGAAAATAAAAAAGAATTTTTAAGCTTATTACTGCTTGGAGACGAGCAGGAAAGTATGATTGATAAATATTTAGAGCGAGGGGAAATGTTTGCATTATATGCAGACGATACAGTGGTGGCAGTCTGTGTAGTGACCGACGAAGAAGAAAAAACACTCGAAATAAAAAACATTGCAGTTTCTCACGATTTTCAGGGAAGAGGATATGGCAAAGAACTTATAAATTTCATAATGAGTACATATAAAAACTCCCATGAAATTCTACTTGTAGGCACTGGGGATAGCCCACTTACAATGCCATTTTATAAAAAATGTGGATTTAAAGAAAGTCATAGGATAAAGAATTTCTTTAAGGATAATTATGACCATCCGATTTATGAGGCAGGTGTGGAGCTTCTTGATATGGTTTATTTTAAAATGAATTTGTGACCTAATAGGGTGAAATTTTCCCTAAATATTTTGCTCTTTACTGCCAAAAAATAATAAAAAGAAAGTGGGGAATGAAAATTGTCTTTAATAAATGTAAACAATCTCACATTTAGCTATGAGGGTAGCTATGAAAATGTATTTGAAGATGTATCATTTCACCTTGACAGTGATTGGAAGCTCGGTTTCACAGGGAGAAATGGTAGGGGAAAAACAACATTTTTAAAGCTGCTCATGGGGGAATATGAATACAAAGGAAGTATATCTGCCTCAGTCGATTTTCAGTATTTTCCATTTGAAATAGAGGATAAAGAGCAAAACACAATCGAAATAATAGAGCTAATTTGCCCCGAATGTGAATACTGGCAGATAAAAAAAGAATTAAGTCTTCTCAGAGTCTCGGAAGATGTCTTGTACAGAGCATTTAAAACACTCTCAAACGGCGAACAAACAAAAGTAATGCTTGCGGCTTTATTTTTAAGAGAGAATAGTTTTTTGCTAATTGACGAGCCTACAAATCACCTTGATATGGAAGCGCGAAAGATTGTCAGCAAATATCTAAACTCCAAGTGTGGATTTATACTTGTTTCCCACGACAGAAATTTTTTAGATGCAACAGTTGACCATATTCTATCCATAAACAGAGCAAATATCGAAATTTGCAAAGGTGATTTTTCCACATGGTTAAAAAATAAAGATATGCAGGATAATTTTGAGCTTTATGAAAATGAGAAACTAAAAAAGGAAATTAAAAGGCTTGATAAAACCGCTAAAGAAAAGGCGGATTGGTCGGATAGACTTGAAGCAACTAAGATAGGCACTGGTTGCTTTGACAGGGGAAGAGTGGGGCATTTAGCTGCTAAAATGATGGCTCGCTCAAAGGCAATAGAGCATCGAAAAGAAGCAGAAATAGAGGAAAAAACTAAACTATTAAAAAATATAGAAATTAGCGATGAGCTAAAAATTTCAAGTCTTACACATCATGCAAAGAAAATGGTTGTGCTTGAGGATGTTTCAGTAAATTACGGCTTTAAAATTGCATGTGAAAATATAAGTTTTTCCATTGAGCAGGGCGATAGAATTGCTCTAATAGGCAAAAATGGCTCGGGCAAGTCAAGCCTTCTTAAGCTAATTTGCGGAGAAGATATAAGCTATACGGGCAATTTTAAAAAAGTAAACGATATTAAGATTTCCTATGTTGCTCAGGATACAAGTGGGCTTTGCGGTAATTTGTCGGATTATGCGGCTCAGAATGAACTGGATGAAAGCCTCTTTAAGGCAGTTTTGCGAAAATTGGGTTTCTCGAGAATACAGTTTGACAAAGACATAAAGGATTTCAGCGGAGGACAAAAGAAAAAAGTGCTTATTGCAAAGAGTCTTGCAGAGAAAGCACATTTATATATTTGGGATGAGCCACTTAATTTTATTGATGTAATCTCGCGCATTCAAATAGAGAATTTAATCACTCGCTTTAAGCCCACTATTTTATTTGTTGAGCACGACAGTGCTTTTAGTGAAAATATCGCTACAAAAGAAGTACACCTATAAGTAACTAATTTTTATGCTCTTACCTCTGATATACAGGGGTAAGAGCATAAATTAGTTGTAATTTTTTGCGTTATCACAAATAATATGAGACATTCTATGATTGTTGTAAAAGCCAAACTCAGTAAACTCTGCACGCCACAAAATGATTTTCACTCACCTCTTTAAGCTCGAAATTCTTCTGCTCACATTCGGCGGTGGCATGGGCACAACGTGGCGCAAATCGGCATCCAGGCTTTGGATTGATAGGGCTTACAACTTCACCCTTTAGTATTTCGCGTGGTTTGCCCCTAAAGCTAATATCTGGAATGGGGATTGCAGAGAGAAGCGCTTTTGAATAGGGGTGGAGTGGGTTTGTAAAGAGCTCTTTTGCCGACACTCTCTCAACACATTGCCCCAAATACATAACTATAATTTCGTCACTTATATGCTTTACTACCGATAAATCATGGGTGATAAACATATAGGTAAGTCCCATTTGCTCTTGCAAATCCATCATTAGATTTAATACCTGTGCTTGAATTGATACATCGAGCGCCGAAACCGGCTCATCACAGACAATGAACTTAGGATCAACGGAGAGTGCCCTTGCAATACCTATTCTCTGGCGTCTGCCGCCGTCGAGCTCGTGGGGGTAGGAGTTTATAAATCTCTGTGCAAGCCCCACGACCTCCATGAGGTTTTCTACTTTTTTGGTTATTTCAGCTTTGTCTCGAATAAGCTTATTGGATATAATCGGCTCGGAGATTAATTCACTTACCGACATACGAGGATTGAGCGACATATAAGGATCTTGAAATATCATCTGCATCTGTAGGCGCATCTTTTTCATCTGCGAGGGTGGGTATTTGCAAATGTCTTCGCCATTGTAGAATATTTCTCCTGCTGTGGGCTCTAAAAGGCGGAGCATAAGTCTGCCGAGTGTAGACTTACCACAACCCGATTCACCCACCACACCCAAGGTTTTGCCCTCGTCAATTGAGATGTCCACGCCGTCAACTGCATGTAAAAGCCCCTGTGAGGTTTTAAAATATTTTTTAAGTCCTTTTGTATATAAAATGGGATTAGACATCGTATGCCACCTCCTCGTTTTCCATTAAGATAGTTTCTTCACCGTCTAAATTAATACATTTTATGCGGTGACCATCATTTATTACATAATCTATTTCACCACTTTTGCATTCTTCTGTGCAATAACTGCAACGGGGGGAAAATTTGCACCCTTCGGGGAGGTTTACAGGGTCTGGCATGAGTCCAAATATCGGCTTTAATCTCGGTGCATCGTCGTGGATTTTAGGGATGGAATCAAACAACCCCAGTGTGTATGGGTGGTGCTTTTTGCTTTTATCAAATATATCCTCCACAGTCCCTTGCTCCACAATTTCACCTGCATACATAACCGCTACATCGTCACACACCTGTGCAACTATCCCCAAATCATGGGTAATCATTATCATGGCAGTGTTAAACTGCTTTTTTAAGTTTTCCATAATTTCTAAAACTTGCGCCTGTATGGTTACATCGAGTGCAGTGGTAGGTTCATCCGCAATTACAAGTTCAGGACTACAAACAAGCGCCATAGCAATTATTACCCTCTGCTTCATTCCGCCTGAAAACTGATGGGGATAGTCCTTTTTTCTTGAAGCGGGTATTCCAACAAGCTCAAGGATTTCATCCACTCGCTTTTCTATCTCTTCCTTTAATTCGCCAGCGGGCTTTTTACTGCCCTTCCTTTTTTCGATATTACTGTGCAGAAAGAGCACTTCTCCTATCTGCTCACCCACAGTGAGCACAGGGTTTAGACTGCTCATAGGGTCTTGGAAAATCATTGATATTTTCTCCCCCCTAATAGCCATTATTTCATGCTCTGAAAGGGTGAGTACATTATCTCCATTAAAATAAATTTCTCCATTTCGTATATTGCCTGTGCGCTCGGGCAAAAGCCTTAAAATACTTTTTGCCGCAGTGGTTTTCCCAGCACCGGTTTCACCAACTATACCGAGGGTTTTGCCTTTATTTACAGAGAAAGATATTTTATTAACCGCCCTTACAATTCCGTCTTCAGTATCGTAGCTCACAATTAAATCTTTTATCTCAAGTAGCATATTGTTATTCATGTTTTTCACCCCACTATTGTTTTAGCTTGGGGTCAAGGGCATCTCTGATACCATCTCCCAAGAAGTTGCAGGCGAGCACCGAAAGCATTATTGTAAGCCCCGGTATAATAACCAAATGGGGATATTCTCTTAAATGCTCTTGCCCTTCGGTTAAAATTGCTCCCCATTCGGGGGTGGGTGGGCTTATTCCAAGCCCGATAAAGCTAAGTGAAGCGGCTGTGAGTATTACACCGCCCATGCTTAGTGTCGCTTGTACAAGTATTGGCCCCATGGAGTTGGGCAGTATATGCCTAAGAATTATCCTTGTAGTACTTGTACCGCCAGCTCTTGCAGCTTCTATATAGTCGCTGTCCTTTATCGTGAGCACACATGAGCGAACAAGCATTGCAAAACCTGGAATTAATGCTATTGTAATAGCTAAAAATAAATTCATCATGCCAGGCCCTAAAACAGATACTATGCATATAGCCATTAGCATTGAGGGTATCGCCATAAACATATCCATAAACCTCATTACGATAATGTCTATTTTACCTCCATAAAAGCCAGCAATAGATCCTATCATACCGCCGAATATCATTCCTCCGATAACAGTGAAAAATGCAATGGAAAGCGATATTCTCGCCCCATAAAGCAGGCGGAGGAACATATCCCTGCCGTAGGCATCCGTGCCAAACCAATGTGCAGAGCTCATCCCTTGAAGACGCTCAGAATAGTTGTGGCGAACAATCAAATCATAATCCACAAAGAAATGCACATATGCAGTGCCTAAAATAAAGGCTAAAAGCACTAAGAGTCCCAGCACCGCAAGCTTGTTTTTAAGAAGTTGGTGCCATATCATCTGCGCCTGAGTGCGCTTTACAACAGTGTTTACTTTAGAATTTTTTCTTTGCATAGTGGCACCTCCTAACCTTGGTACTGAGCCTTTATTCTGGGGTCAACAAAGGCATATATTACATCTATCAACAAATTGATAACCCCGAATGTCACCGCTAAAAGTAGTGTGCATGACATTACCGTAGGCATATCATTATTTCTTATCGAGAATATTAAAAGACTCCCTATACCCGACATACCAAATACCGATTCAGTGATTATAGAGCCACCCAGCATACTGCCGAAATTTAAGCCTATTACAGTAATAAGCGGTATCATAGCATTTTTAAGACTGTGGTGGAATATTACTCTGCGCTTACCCGCTCCCTTTGCATATGCTGTGACAATATAATCCTGCCTAATTACTTCAAGCATGGTTGACCTTGTCATCCTCATAAGTGTTGCAAAGGTGGAAGCGGAGCTTGTAATACCTGGGAGAATAAAATGCACTAAAGTGTCCGATCCAAAGGCTGGGAGTAAATCGAAATGTATGGAAAATCCCATTATTAGAAGAAGCCCAAGCCAAAAGGGTGGCACCGAGATAAATCCCATACTGAAGACAGTTGTTAAGCTATCAATCCATGAGTACTGCTTGACCGCCGAGAGTATACCGAGCGGAAGCCCTATAATTATCGCAAATACTACGCTGAACATAGCGAGTGTAAATGTGGTGGGGAACCTCTCAGCAATAAGCTCAGAAACAGGCCTACCATTTACATATGAAGTACCAAAATCCCCCGTGAGCACACCCGATATATACTTTCCATAACGCACGGGAAGGGAATCGTTTAGCCCCATTTCCTCCTCGAGTGCAGCAAGTGACTCTTCGGTGGCTTTCTCGCCCAAGAGCATTTTAGCAGGGTTTCCCGGCATAAAGCTCAGCAGGGTAAATACGATTAGCGAGATACCTATTAAAACAGGTATCATCAAAAGAATACGCTTAAATATGTATTTATGCATAAATATCACCCATCATTTTAATTTAACAAACCTATCATATACAGCTTATTAAAGCGTATTTAAGGTATTTTCAGCCCATCTCTTTCCATATATGAGGCAGGGGGATGGGGATTTTTATAAGGTGTTGAGATTACTTAATTAAGAAAATCTATTGTGATTTGCAAAGTAGATATATCATTGAAGAAAGAAAATATATGGCAAAAGGGAAGTATTACTCCCCTTTTGTCCGCTACCGTTAGGCAGTATTATATATGCTTAAATAAGCTTACCAGCTAAAATCATAAATATTGTAGAATGACCATGGATTGCACTCAACGCCCTTTAGATTAGCATCCGCAGAAATGTTTTTAACTCTCCAGATTGTTGGAATCATAGGAAGGTCATTACTCATTTCTATTAAGAGCTCGTTGTAAATGCTTGCTCTTTCATCTTGATCAAGGCTTGCTCTTGCTTCTTCTAAAGTCCTGTCTACAACTTCATTTTGATAACCGCCGTAGTTGCCCTGTCCAATTTCGCCGCTGTGAATCATGGTAAATACAGCCTCATCTATTGTTGGGGAGGTAAATGTGCAGTTTGAAGTTGTCATATGGAAATCGCCATCCGTCATTTTTTCTGTGTATGCCGCTCTTTCGAGTGTTTCAATCTTTAAGTTTATATCTATTTCCGCAAGTGAATTTTGTAGCACTTGGGAAACTTTAGCGCATACAGGCTCATAGGAGGTTACAACTATTTCATCACCAGCATTAATTCCAGCTTCGGCAAATAGAGTTTTTGCCATCTCTAAATCATATGCATATTTTGTAACTTCATCTGTATAACCCACATATTCGGGAAGTGCTGGGGTGTCGATGATATGTCCATATCCGTCAAATGCCGCAAATAGTATAGCTTCCTTATCGGTTGCATATGCCATTGCTTCCCTTGCTTTAGGGTCTGCAAATGGGCCTGAAGCGGTGTTGAATAGGATGTAGTTATATCCAAAGGTTGTACCCTCATGTAGAGCAAGCTCGCTGTTTTCGCTAATTCTATTGTAAGCGGTGAAAGGAGCGTCAACAAGTGCGTCTATATCGCCTGACTCAAGGGATAGAACCGCCGCATTGTCATCGGAAATTACTCTAAATTCAACATTTTTAATAGGAACTTCGCCCATGTGGTAGTTTTCATTAGCAACAAGCTCAACTTTTTCACCCACACTCCACTCAGAAACCACATATGGTCCTGTTGTGATAGGTGATTTCATATATTCTTCGGCGCCAAGCTCATTGTAAGCAGCTTCGCTTAAAATACCTGCTGTTGGAAGAGCCATAGCAAATAGGAATTCTGGGTATGGACCGTCAAGAATTACCTTTACATTTGCTTCATCCACTTTTTCAACTCCAACAACCCTTGCAAATGATGGTACTGCAAGTGGCATTTCCATGCCTCTTTGTAGTGAAAATACCACATCATCCACGCTTAAATCAGTGCCATCGGAAAATTTAATTCCCTCTTTGATTTTAAATGTGTATTCCTTGCCGTCCTCGGAAATGCTCCAACTTTCAGCCACACAGGGGCTTATTTCATATGTAGTGTTGTGCATGCGCACGAGTGGGTCATAGATATTTAGATTAATTCTCATGCCGTTGTCGTTTAGATTGTCATGTGTATCAAAATTGGGAGTATCGCCTTTATGTGCAATAATTAGGCTGTCTTTTATCTCTGCATCGCCTTCGTTTTCGCCACTTGCAACAGGTGCTTCGGAATCGCCTGCTTCTGAGGAGGCTGGCTCACTGCTGCATGCTGCTAATGAAAGCATTAAAGTTGCCGCTAAAAGTAATGAAAGTAGTTTTTTCATAGATTTTCTCTCCTTTAAAATAAATAAAATTTATCCAAAATTAAACCATTCTTCGGTTTGCATTGGCACAAAATACTCTGTGGTAACTGTATCAAGGTCAAAATAGTCTTGGTATGGGTCGTAGGTTTTGTATTCAGCATAAGGGCCGTCCCAGTTTTTGCGTCTGTCCTTATAAGCATGATGCCCCTCGATTGAATCGTATTCAAATATCATTACATAAACACCTGTGGGTGCGCCGTCATGATCAGTCTTTTGATAGTATTTAGCACTAACCCACTCGGGGAAGAGCTCTTTTTTCTTTTCTACTAAATATCTAAACCATTTTGTAATTGCTTCCTCGTATTCCACAAGGTCGACCCCGTCTTTTAATTTCCATGTTTCATATTCTAAAAAATGCATAAAAAATCCTCCTTAAATTAGTTTACTTTACAATTTGAAAAATCTTTTTTTATAAACTTGTGTAGCATTTAGCAAAAAACCTTTAACAAATAGTAAGGTAATTGGTTTAATTACTATATAGACATTATACATAATTTCATTATATAAAAATGTAAAACATTTTACATTTTTCCTTTTATATGTAAGAAAAGCAATATTACCTTGCTAAAGCTCTTTAATATAAATATATCTAATACTAAGCACCACGCTGCTCAGCATTAGATATATAAAGATATTTATTAAATTAAAGAGATAATCAAAATGCCGTTTTAATATATTTTTAAAAACTCAGAAAGCTCCTTTGTCTTAGGATTTTCTAAGAGAGAAGCCTCACCATGCTCGCACACGACACCATCTTTTAAAAATATGATATAATCGGCAAACTCTCTTAAAAAAGATATTTCATGGGTTACAAATATAAAGCCATGCCCCTCATGCTTTAGCTCGGTAACAGCTTTTAGCACTTCATCGGTCAGTATTGGGTCGAGTGCCGCCGTGGGCTCGTCTAAAAATATAATCTGTGGATCGGTAGCAAGTGCTCGTGCTATCGACGCCCTCTGCGCCTGTCCGCCGGACACTTCATGGGGTTTTTTATCGGCTTCACCCTCTATGTGCAGCTTTTTTAGCAGTGTGTTTGTGATTGTTTCAGCTGTGTTTTTATCCACTTTTTTAATCTTGTGCAGAATAAGAGTGATATTTTCTCTTATTGTAAGATGGGGGAATAGATTATGCTTTTGAAACACCATTCCTATTTTTTTCCTATATTCTTTTAGATTTTTAATAGGGGAAAGCCCATCTATCTCTATTTCACCTGTGTCGGGGATTTCTATTCCGGCAAGCTGTCGGAGTAGAGTGGATTTTCCACAACCTGATTCACCGATTATGCCTATCGCCTTATGCCCTTTAATCTCAATGTTTAAGTCGTAAAATACATTCTCCCCTAAATAGGACTTTGTAAGATGTGATATTTTAAAATCCATTATGCCATCCTCCTTCCAAAATACTTTGCAATCAAGGAGAGTGGAATCGTTACCACTAAATACATTAGCCACATTACATAATACCCCTCGATAAATGCAAAATTCCTTGAGGCGATGGCTGTGGTGATATAGGTAATTTCCGTTACCGCAATTATGTTTAAGAGGGAAGAGCTTTTAATAACACTCGACAAATTATTTATAAGCGAGGGGATAAAGGGCTTTATCATCTGGGGAATTATTATGTAAATATACCTTTGATACCATTTAAAGCCGTATAAATCCATGACTGTATATTGCTCTGCATCAACAACTGCGGCAGTGGTCTCATATGCATTTGCCACATAGGGCGCATTATATAGAATAAGTGCCACTATACCCAGCACAAGCTTGTCGCCATAGTTTATTACAGGGCCAAGCACATATACAATTAAAAAAATCATAATAATCAGTGGGGTGCCCATGATAATCTCGTTTAACACATCGGATATCGCTTTTATAAACACTATTTTAGAGCGCAACATCATAAAGAGCACAAACCCTAAAATCAGTGAGCCAATTAAAGTGACTAAGCTTATCCAAATAGTGCCCCAAAACGCTTCGAGTAATAAATCACTTTGGGAGAGTATCATATTGTATTGTGGAGCGGCAGAAGTTGAGAAAAACAGTGCATAAACTATCGCCGCCACAAATAACAAAATTACGAGAGCATACTGTGTTTTTGCAGACTTTTTCATTAGTTGTTAAATCCTTCCGGACGCATAACTATATAATCAAGTCCAACTTCTTCGCTTTGAAGATAGTCGGAGATTATTTCGTCAAATTCTTCTCTGATTTGGTCGAAAAGGCCACCCTCTTCATACATTGTAGCGATAAATGCATTGGATTTTTCAAGCAACTCAGTGTCGCCCTTATTTACCACAAAGCAAGCTTCCATCCAGTTGCCGATGCCGCTGTACAGTATAGTTGTATCGGGGTTTGCCGCATGGAATCCAAGCACTTCAGTGGAAGCTATAAGTGCAGTGGATTGTCCATTTGCTACCTCTAAAATCCCCGTGCCTATTTCGGTGATTTCAACCACTTCGGCGCCGTACTGTTGAGGCACTAAAACGCCTAAAGTCCCTGCAAGACCTATGAATTTAGAGCCTGCGAGATGGAAAAATTCTTCCGGTGACATGTCGTCAGTGATATTATTTGCCACGGCAAATTCTTTATTTACAAGTGCTAAGGACTGTGTATATCTGTATCCGTCGGAGAAATCAACCTGCTGTTCACGCTCGGCTGTTCTGGTCATATCGGGAATGAGTATGTCCACATCACCTGTTTGCAGTGCAGGGATTAAAAGCGAAAAATCGGTATTTACAATTTCAAGCTCCATTCCGAGATACTCAGCAAAAGCCGCGGCTATGGTGGGTTCGAGCCCTGCGGGCTCACCGTCGTCACCGATATAGGAGTATGGTGGGAAAGTTAAATCCATACCCACACGCAGTACTTCCTTTTCATCAATAGCTTCGCCTTGTACTTCATCTTGGGATGTAGCCTCTTCTGAGGAATCGGCAGTGGAGCTACAAGCGGAAAGTGAAAATAGCATGCAAGATGCAAGTAATAGTGATAGAATTTTCTTCATTTTTAATGTCTCCTTTAAATAAAATGAACTTTATTGACAATAATTTCTATATATGCTATTTTATATCTATATTGGCGTTTTGTAAAGTAAGCACTTTTTTGTGTCTTAGTTACAAATAGATACTAAAGGAGTATAGTTATAATGAATAAATTACCTGCCTGCCCCATAGAAACCACCCTAACGCTTATAAGCGATAAATGGAAAATATTAATTTTGCGTGATTTAGGCAGTGGCACAAAGCGTTTTGGGGAGCTAAAAAAATCAGTGGGAAACATCTCGCAAAAAGTCCTCACCTCAAATTTAAGGCAGATGGAGGCAAATGGCTTAATAAACAGAAAAGTATATGCAGAAGTTCCACCGAAAGTGGAATATTCACTCACAGAATTGGGTGAGAGTCTGCATCCCGTCCTGCACGCTATGGAGCTTTGGGGAAGTGAATACAAGAAGAGCATTGCAGAGGAGTAAAAGAGTATAATTATTGGATTGGGGGGTAGAAATACCCCTCAATTCTTTTGCATGGGTTTTCCTTCAAATTTAGTCTATTAAAAGCCGTTTTTTGATTGTTTTGTGCCTATTGCAGAAAGCAGTGGTCATAAATATGAATAAAGTCAGCGAGTTTATGCAAAATATAATAGATATAAAAGTAACATGTAAATCTTCGCAGGCTTAAAGTACTTAGTGGGTCATCATATTTTTGTGCCAATATGTAGGAGGGCATGCATGAATAAAGAAAAAAAATCAATAATTACCTCATTTCTTACAACCATAGAGCAGATAGGCAATAAACTCCCACATCCAATTACGCTCTTTGCTCTCTTTGCACTAACAATTATTTTAATCTCCGCTGTGGCGGATGCATATAATCTGTCAGTCGTGGGAGATATAATCGATAGAAGCACAAACGAAATAAAAAGGCAGTCCATCACTCCAAACAGCCTACTTTCCCGTGATGGACTTTCCTTTATATTCACTTCTTCGGTTACTAATTTTACAAGCTTTGCGCCACTTGGCACTGTGCTTGTGTCAATGCTTGGAGTTGGAGTTGCCGAGAGCAGTGGGCTTATTTCTGCAATGCTTAAAGGTGCAGTAAAAATTACTCCCAAAAAATTCATTGCTCCCACGGTGGTGTTTTTGGGGATAATGTCTAATGTTGCCTCCGATGCAGGTTATGTGGTACTTATACCTGTCGGCGCACTGATGTTCTCCGCTTATGGCAGGCATCCTTTGGCTGGAATTGCCGCGGCATTTGCAGGGGTATCGGGAGGATTTTCGGCCAATCTAATCATCGGCACACTCGACCCCATGCTTGCAGGAATCACCACCGAAGCAGTGAAGATGGTAGATCCAAATTACACTGTGGAAGCTACTGCAAACTGGTATTTTATGATAGCTTCTACATTTTTAATAACAATTATAGGCTGGCTTGTCACCGATTTCATTGTAGAGCCAAAGCTTAGAAGTGCAAATGCATTGGAGCAAAACTCTGAAACTGTGGCATCCTCACTTGAAAAAAGCGAAGTGAGGGGGCTTGTGGCGGCAGGGATTTCTATATTTGTATTTATTGGGATAATTATAGCTCTTTTATATCCACAGAGCAGTTTTCTGCGCAATGCTGAAACAGGCAGCATAATAGAAAATTCCCCCTTTATGGCGAGCATAATTCCGCTGATAGCACTGTTTTTTCTAATTCCTGCTGTGGCATATGGGTTTAGCAGTGGTGTGTTTAAGAGTGAGAGGGATGTTTGCAAAGCACTTGAAGAGTCGATGTCCACGATGGGTGGATATATAGCGTTGGCGTTTGTGGCGGCGCAGTTCATAGCCTATTTTGAATACACAAATCTTGGAACAATAATAGCCGTGAGCGGAGCAGAGTTTTTTGAAAATTCAGGCATTGGTGCAATTCCACTAATGCTTCTATTCGTCCTCTTTTCCGCCTTTATAAATCTGTTTATGGGCTCGGCATCGGCAAAATGGACGATACTCGCACCCGTGTTCGTGCCGATGTTCATGCTACTTGGATACAGCCCCGAGCTCACTCAGATGGCGTTTAGAATAGGGGACTCCTGCACAAATATCATCACACCCTTAATGAGCTATTTTGCCATGATAGTGGTGTTTTCAAAAAAGTATGACTCGAAATGCGGCATGGGGACACTTATATCAACTATGCTACCTTACAGCATTTCATTTTTATTAGGTTGGTTTACACTGCTCGTAATTTGGATTGCTGCCGAGCTTCCACCGGGACCTGGAGCAGAAATATTTTTGTAAGAAATAATATCTTCGCACCTCTCATTTAAGCATAGCTGAAATATCAAATAATTTACTGAAATAGCTTGATATATATAATAAAATCATTTACAATTATTTTGGGAGACGCAGACAAAAAATGCGATTGCCTCCCTAATTTCGACACAAAGGATATACAGTATATAGCTATGAATTTTAAAAGTTTTATAAATCTTACACTGAGTAAAAAAATCTTCGCAATTTTTGGAATGTTTTGTTGGATATTTGGAGCAATGCCCATTTTATTTGGATACCTACACACAGGTACACTACTTTTAAGCCTGTATGGCACTGCAGTGATTTTCTATATATTTTATGGGGAAAGGCTCTCCAACAAGCTTAATAAAGTATGCAAATTTTTCGTAGAAGCGGCAACAATGGCGGGGATTACTATGCTATCGTTAATGCTAATAGCCTCATATTTTACAAATTATAACGGAGAAGAGCCAGCCACGGTTATTGTTTTAGGTTGCGCAGTGCATGGTGATACACCCTCGACCATGCTTAGGCACAGATTAAATGCAGGACTTGACGAGCTTAATAAAAACCCTGAGTCGGTGTGCATTGTGTCGGGTGGGAGGAGCGAGGGTGATGAGTACTCCGAAGCGGAAGTTATGAAAATGTATCTTACCCAGCATGGAATAGCGGAAGAAAGGATATTTACCGAGGAAAATTCCATCGACACTGAAACAAATATCAAATTTTCCGCAGAAATAATTAGCGAAAACAATCTCTCTGAGAATGTAATTATCGCCACTGATGATTTTCACCAATTCAGGGCAGCATACCATGCGAGGGAGCAGGGGCTTGCACCCCATGGGGCAGGCTCTTTTTCTGCGCCAAGCCTTGCACCGGGGTATTATGTAAGAGAATTTGCAGCGATATTTGAGATGATAATATTAAGGTAACTTGTATTAGGGTAATATTTTAGGGACATTCACCACTGCCCATGCAGTAGTGAATGTCCCTAAAATGCTAAGGGGAAAACTTCCCCCCTAAATCAGCCAATATTGCAAAGTGGGGAGCAAGACTGCCATTGTTTATGCCCTGCGTTTATATGGGAGCGGACTATCGGTTAAGTCCAATAAATAATCGGTACTGGTGTTATAAAATTTTGCTAATTTAATTAAAACATCAATAGGATAGTTTAAAACACCAATTTCATATTGTGAATAGGTATTTTGTTTGACATTTAAAATGTCGGCAATTTCCTTTTGGGTATAACCTTTTTCAATTCTGAGATTTCTTATCCTCTCAAATTTTAATACTTCTATTCTCATAATTTCACCTCAGCAAATTTTAATTATAAAAGCTTTTCCATTGATGAAATCAATAAATAAATATACAATTATTAATATTGTGTAGAAACATAACTAAAAATCCCTTTAATCGTCAGCTTTCGATAGCAAATCATTAATAAACTGCCTTGCTGTTCGTGGAGAGCGTCCACTTTTATATGTGGCAAATCTCTCTGCGAGTAAAAATAGCTCATTTTCCTCAATAGCTATTTTCTCATTATCGCAAAGCTCTTTAACAAGTGCGAGATAGGCGGGTTTGTCCAAATTAAAAAATGTTACTTCTACGCCAAATCTATCGGAAAGGGAAGAAGCACTTTGCATGGCATCCCTCACCCTCACTTCATCTCCCTCACGGTCGGAGAATTTTTCAACCACCATATTTTTGCGGTTTGAAGTGGCATATATAATCATGTTTTCAGGTTTTGCTGTAACACCACCTTCGATAAATGCCTTTAGGGAAGAGTATGTGTTATCAAGCTCTGAGAAGCTGATGTCGTCAAGAAGTACAATAAACTTAAATGGGCTTGCAGCTATATAACCATAAAGGCGTGGGAAATTCTCAATTTGGTTTAATTTCACTTCAATAATTTTAAGACCTCTATCAGCAAATTCATTTACCACAGCCTTAACAGTGGAGGATTTTCCCGTGCCCTTATCTCCATAAAGAAGCATATTATTGCAAGGTTTACCCGATAAAAATGCCTTTGTATTTTGTATGATTACAGCCTTTTCCTTTTCATATCCCCAAAGCTCGGAAAGGGTAATGGGGTCGGAGGTTGGCGCCTTGTGAGGTAGATTATCCTCAAAATAGTAAGCAGTGCCTTTTGCAAAAAAACCATATCCATTTTTGCGGTAAAACTCTATTAGGTCATTATGCGAATTTACCGAAAGTTGGCTTGGTAGAGTGTATTTTGGCATCGAGAGCAAAATGTCACTCCAGTCGGGGTGCTTTTTTGCCATATGATTTATAATCTCTTCCGAACTGACACTTAAAAGTTGAGAAATAGTCTTTAAATCATAATCAGTGCTTTCCTTAAGCTCATTAGGAAGATTGTCAAAACTATTATTTCTTATATGACGGCAAATCAAATTCTCATCATAATGCACAGCTTCCATTATAGAGATATCGAGCGGTTTTTTTAGGCTACGTGCCATATAATCGCTGTATGCGGCACAAAATTCTTCGGGTGAGGTATTTGTTGATTTAAGCATATTATTCATCGCCTTAACAGTGGCGAAATTATTTAAATTCCTCAGTATGAAAAGCGAGGATAATTTTGCAGATAACTGTATGTAATGCATTTTTTGCTCCTTTTTAAGTGATGTGGTATAGTACGGTTTTAATATGTAGCAAAGTAAATATAGGTAGTCATAAAATTAATAAATAGCTATATTTTTTTGTGGATTTTGGATTGCTAATAATTATTGTACCACAAATTTTTTGCTTGTACAAATAAAATTAAGCATTGCCGTACTACTATAATACGGCACAATCTCCAATAACTCATTTATGCCCTTTCCTCCAAAAAGGGAGAGGAAAGAGCATAAAATCAGTAAATTTTTTAGAGTTGCCACCCAAAGGTGACAACTCTGAAATTAATCTAAAAAATTATTTATGTCGCATGATAAGCATACCGCAAACACAGCTGAGTATAAATGAGGCACAGCCGAAAGCAGTAAATAAAATTGCTGTAATAGCTCTCCATGGCATATTATTCCTGTGATGTAAAGACATTTTAATCACCTCTTATAAAATTATCATAGATATAAGTAAATACCTATAAATTAACCCATTACACACACAGGCATATTAAAAACCGAGTTTACACTGCTGCTTTGCTCGAGTGATACAGCATTTCTAAGCCTGCTTAATTGATTTTTAAGCTCTTCGGGAAGAGAATCGCCCACTTTTTCATAGAAAGCATTAATTAGCTCAACTTCTTCATTCCAAAGCTCTCTATCAACATTTAAAAGCTCTGTGATCTGTGCAAGAGTTAAATCAAGTCCATTAGTATCTAAATCATAAATGCTTGGGATGTAGCCTATTGGAGTGGTAACAGCATTAACTCTGCCTTCACAGCGCTCAAGTATCCAGTCGAGTACTCTAACATTATCCCCAAAGCCAGGCCAGATGAATTTTCCTTCATTATCGGTTTTAAACCAGTTTACATGGAAAATACGGGGTGCTTTATCTCCAAGCTTTTCTCCCATATTTAGCCAGTGGGAGAAATAATCGCCGATATTGTATCCGCAGAAAGGCTTCATAGCCATAGGGTCACGACGAACTTGACCTACCGCACCTGCGGCGGCTGCAGTTGTTTCCGAAGCCATAGAAGAGCCTACGAATACGCCATGATTCCAGTCGAATGCTTCATAGATAAGGGGAGCAGTCTTTGCTCTGCGACCACCGAATAAAATAGCTGAAATAGGTGCGCCCTCGCCATCTTCTTCATTAAATCTCTTGCTTACACAAGGGCAATTTTTAGCGTAGGATGTAAAGCGACTATTTGGATGAGCGGCTTTACCGCCCGAGGTAGGGTCGAAAGCTTCACCAGTCCAGTCGATGAGATTTTGGGGAACTTCTTTGGTAAGACCCTCCCACCATACTGTATTATCATCAGCATTTAGCGCTACATTTGTAAATATAGTGTCCTTCATAGTTGAAGCGAGTGCATTGGGATTTGTTTTTGCACTTGTGCCGGGTGCTACGCCGAAAAATCCATTTTCAGGATTTACAGCCCAAAGCCCACCGTCTTCGCCGATATGCATCCATGCAATATCATCGCCAACGCAGAATATTTTGTATCCGCGTGTTCTATAACCCTCTGGTGGGATTAGCATTGCAAGATTTGTTTTACCACAAGCGGAGGGGAAAGCAGCAGAGATGTATTTTGTTTCTCCACGAGAATTTTCAATCCCTAAAATTAGCATATGCTCAGCCATCCAACCTTCTTTTTTGCCGAGGTAGGAAGCTATTCTGAGAGCCATGCATTTTTTGCCGAGCAGTGCATTTCCACCATAACCTGAATTTACAGAAATAACTTCGTTTTCTTCTGGGAAATGGCAGATATATCTCTTCTCTTGGCTTATTTCGCATAGGCAGTGAATACAACGAGTGAAATCGTCGCTATCCCCCAGTTGCTTTAATGCTTCGTCACCAGCATGGGTCATGGTGAGCATATTTATTACAACATATTTGGAATCGGTGATCTCAACGCCAACTTTTGCAAATTTAGAGCCAACAGGCCCCATTACAAAGGGTACAACATACATTGTTCTGCCCTTCATAGAATTGGTGTAGATGTCGGAAAGCATTTTCTTGCAATCGTCCTTATCCATCCAGTTATTTGTAGCACCTGCATCTTCTTCGTTAGTGGTGCATATAAAGGTACGGTCTTCCACACGTGCAACATCATTTCTATCCGAACGATGCAGATAGCATCCAGGTAATTTTTCTTGATTAAGTGTAATGAGCTCACCCTCGGCTACCGACATATCAATGAGTTCCTTACGCTGTTTTTCACTGCCGTCCACCCAAACTACATTTGCGGGGGAAAGTTTCATAGTCATTTCAGAAATCCAATTTAGAAGATGAGTATTATGTGTCATAATCGTACCCCTTTACAATTTTGAATAAATTTATTACATCATATTTTGCTAATTTTGAATGTGTATGACGAATTAGTGTATCACATTTAATATTATATTCAAAATATACCACACTAATTAATGCTAATCAAGACAAAAGTAAATAATATTTCATTTTTCAGTAACTTCTATAACTTGTTTGAAAAAAAAGGAAAATATATATGCAAAATGCAATAAAAATTTCAAAAAGGATAAAAATATAATAAAATAAATCAATATTTCACTATAAGTGAGTAGATTTCATTCTAAAAGTAGAAAAATTAATTTAGATATGTTATAATGTACATTATTTATATTAAGCGAAGATTAATATAAATTTGCCATGTGGGCATCCTTGCCCACGGCAATCTAAATCGCCCCTGCGAGGTGTATAAATAATCCTACTAATTATATATAAAAGGAGTTAATTATGAAATTTGCTTTTTTAATAATGGGTGGTTTTAGCAGAAAATACGATCGTGCAATAATAAAAGACGGTGCCGCCACTATTGTAGGTGTATACGATATAGAAGATGCCTGCATAGCGGCGAAGGAACTATTAGCCGAGGGGATTGATTGCATCGAGCTTTGTGGAGCCTTTAAAGAAGAGGGCGCTAAAAAAATAATTGAAGCCACCGAAAATAAAATTCCGATAGGCTATGTAACGCATTTAAAAGAACAGGATGAAGTATATGCTAAGGCCTTTGGCATAAATAAATAGAAAGCGAAGATGGTGAAAAGCTTTATGGCATTCGAAATAACTAAAATGAAAAATAAACATATAGAGCAGATAGCTGAGATTGAAGCGCAGTGCTTCTCCCTTCCATGGACTAAGGATGGGCTTGTATCCGAGCTAAATAATAGTAGAGCGGTGTTTATCGTGGCAGTGGACGGTGAAGAGGTGCTGGGATATATGGGGATGCACAATGTTTTAGGGGAGGGATATGTCACAAATGTGGCGGTATCACCTTTATATAGGCGAAAAGGCATTGCAAGGGCACTTATAGAAAGTCAAATAGCGTTTGCAAATGAAAATAAAATGCTCTTTATTTCGCTTGAAGTGAGGGCGTCAAATGACGCCGCAATTTCATTGTATGAGGCAAATGGCTTTAAAAGAATGGGAATTAGAAAAAATTTCTACGAAAAACCTGTCGAAGACGCAGTTATTATGACATATTATATAAATGGAGTTAAAACTTGAAAATAAAATTCAAACTTTAATTATTAAAAAGCCGTTTTTCTCGTCGGGCAAGCCTGACAACCGAAAAACATGGCACATTTATGACCGTTTTTACGGTTGTTTTGTGCCTTGCGTAGAAAGGAATAGTCATAAATATGAACATATTAGCGATAGAAACTTCCTGCGACGAAACTGCTGCGGCAGTGGTAAAAGACGGCAGGGAAGTGCTTTCCTCGGTGATTTACTCGCAGATTGAGGAGCATAGAAAATACGGTGGAGTTGTCCCTGAAATAGCGGGCAGACGCCACACTGAGCAGATAAGCGATATTGTACAAAGAGCGGTAGAGGAAGCAAATCTCACCCTTTCCGATATAGACGCAGTAGCGGTAACCACTGCCCCAGGGCTTATAGGTGCACTTTTAGTGGGTGTAAACTACGCTAAAGGCCTTGCATTTGCACTCGGAAAACCTCTCATCCCCGTCCATCACATAAGGGGGCATATAGCGGCAAACTACATAGAGTACAAAGATTTAAAACCCCCGTTTCTCTGCTTTGTAGTATCGGGCGGACACAGCCATATTATTATGGCGGAGGACTATACAAAATTTAGCATTATAGGAAAAACCCGTGATGACGCCGCAGGTGAAGCATTTGATAAAGCTGCACGAATGATGGGATTTCCATACCCAGGTGGTATTTACCTCGATAGAGAAGCGCAAAAAGGTGGCGGAGGGGTGTACAAGCTCCCCAGACCAAAGGTGGAAAATAGCAAATACGATTTCAGCTTTTCAGGGCTTAAAACTTCCGTGGTAAACATTGTGCACAACGCAAAGCAAAAGGGCGAAGAAATTGATATAACAGCACTTTGTGTAGATTTTCAAACTGCTGTTTGTGAAATAATAGAGTCAAGACTCCGCAGTGCGATAGAGGAGTACAAAGCGGAGAAATTAGTACTTGCTGGTGGAGTTTCAGCAAATTCGGGTGTGAGGGCAACTGTGCAAAAACTCACTTCACAGCTCGGAGTAGAGCTTTATCTACCACCGCTATCATTATGTGGGGACAATGCCGCAATGATAGGCGCTCAGGCATATTATGAGTTTATTTCGGGGAATGTGTCCGATATGTCGCTCAATGCTAAAGCTGGGATGGCTATTGATGAAGAGTTTTAGGAGTAGAAGATGATTATAATTGATAAACCATATATCTCAAAGGAGTTAAAAGAGTATTTAAATGCTTCACAACTGCCTGTTCTAAAGAGCGATATTTCAATAAAAGAAAATGCTGGATATTCGCTAAATTTAGTGGATGAAAGCAGTTTTGCAGAGCTTTACAGCGAAAACGCAAGGCTTTACACCCTTTCAGAAAATTCGATAGACTGGATAAAAAACAATATTAAAGACGAAAATCTAATTAAATGCATAGATATAATGAAGGATAAATTCAAATTCAGAGAGAAAATAAGCAGCCTCTATCCAAGCTTTTATTTTAGAAAAGCAAGTATAGACGAATTGGAGGAGCTAAAAATAAATCAGAGTGAATTTCCACTTGTTTTAAAGCCAGCTGTGGGATTTTTTAGTGCAGGAGTGTATTTACTCAAAGATGATAGTGATTTTAAAAATGCAGTAGAGGACATTAAAAAAACATATGGGCAGTGGAAAGAAGTTTTTCCAGCGTCAGTTATAGGGGAAAATGAATTCATTTTAGAGCAATATATAGAGGGCGAAGAATACGCTATTGATGCCTATTATGATGAAAACGGCAAAGCGGTTGTGCTAAATATTTTGGCGCATGAATTCCTTTCATCCGCCGATGTAAAGGATGTTTTATACTATACAAGTAAAGAACTACTCCTTAAATATACCAATAAGATTGAAAATTACCTAAGCGAATTAAACACGATTTTTAATATAAGAAATTTTCCATTCCATGTAGAGCTCAGGATTGACAGGAATAATGAAATTGCCCCAATTGAATTTAATCCACTCAGATTTGCAGGTTGGAGCACGACTGATATTACAAAATTCGCATTTGATTTTCACACATATGACTATTTCCTAAATAATAAACGCCCCGACTGGCAAAAACTTTTAAAGAATAAAGATGATAAGCAGTATAATTTAATAGTCCTCACAAAGCCCGAGACATACTCAAAGGGCGATGTGTTTAACTATGAAATGCTCAAAAATGAATTTTCTACTGTGCTCTGCTTAAGGGAGCTTGACTATGCGAGACAGGAAAATCCATTCGGTTTTATATTCACCGAAACAAAAGGCGCAGATTTAGGAGAAATAACAAAAATCATTACCCCTGATTTGAGTAGGTATATAATGTAGGTGGTAAAGATATCCGAATAAAATATCCTATTGTATTCGTAATTTTAAAAAATAAGGTGGAGATTAAAATGAATAAATCATATTCGTCATTTTTGATAGGTGCACTTGTCCTGTTGCAGATTTTCTCTCTCATTAAAATATATGACCTTCAAAATCAGCTAAATTACACGACTAATAATATACAAAACAGAATTAGTGATGTGCAATATGAAATATCCGATATTTATGGCAATATAGATTCTATACTCACTAAACAGGCAAGCATTATTAGCGTTGCAGATTATAAGAGGCTTGAGTTTGATGCTGAAACCCTTACTCAGCCCATTTATTTTCAGATAACACCGAAAACCCTCACCGAGGACACCACGGCTTCCCTCGTTATAGAGGGTGAAGAGTTCCCACTCGAAAGGGAGGGCAGTGCATTTTCTACTACAATACAAACTGAAATCACAGATGTAATTCGTCCGAGTGTGATAATTAAAAGTGATGGAGTAGAGCAGATAGAGGAGCTAAATGTTGGCAGAATAGATAATTTAGATTATGTTCTACCTTCAATGTTTAACCCGAATTTCGGGGGTACCACAAGTTATACACAGGGCGATAGTGAAAATGAGAGTGTGTACAGCGTTGATGGGAGCATAATATTTGATGTTAAAACTTCCGAGATAGGTAATGAAATATTGTCAACTACATATCTCATTAAAGTTAACGATAATACTGTAACCACAAATCCAATAGAATTAGTAGAGAAATCTAAAGAGTGGGGTCTATTCGATGTGTTAATCAATCAATCCATTTCAGTTGACAATGGTGATGAAGTGGAAATCTGGGTTGTTGGGGTGGACAGTTTAGGCTTCAGGCATGAACAATTGGCATTTTACGAAGAAATAGGTGGGCAAGAAGGATTTAATAACCATCATGGATTTACAGTAAAATACATCTATGCACCAAATGGCGAGCTTGTATATAAAATAGACGAAATGAATTATGAAAAAGTGGGATAGACAAACCACAAAGAGAAACGGAGATATTATGAGTTTTTTACCGATTAATGCGGAAGAATTGAGAGAAAAAGGGGTAACACAGCCCGACTTTATCTGTGTTACGGGGGATGCATATGTAGACCACCCGAGTTTTGGCATTGCTATTATATCGAGATACCTCGAGCATTTAGGGTTTAGCGTGGCAATGATGAGCCAACCCGAAATGTCAAACAACAAGGACTTTAAAGAATTTGGTGCACCGAAATACGCCTTTTTTGTTACAGGTGGAAATATAGATACAATGGTTAATAATTACAGCGTGTCCAAGAAAAAGCGCAGTGAGGATGTCTATTCCCCCGGCAATAAAGCAGGCAAAAGGCCCGACAGAGCAACAACCGCATACACCAAAAAGCTAAAGATGCTCTTCCCCGACACACCGGTAATAATAGGTGGAATAGAAGCGTCCCTTAGAAGATTTGCCCACTATGACTATTGGGCGGACACTGTGATGCAGTCAATACTCACCGACAGCGGAGCAGATTTGCTCATATACGGCATGGGCGAGCATCAAACCAAGGAAATAGCCGATATATTTAAATCGGGTGGCACAACCGAGGACATGAGGGGAATTAGGGGTATATGCTACAACTGCAATCAGTTTGAGCTACCAACTGATTATGTTACATGTTCCTCATTTAAAAAAGTCTCGGAAGACAAAGAAGCCTATGCAAAGGCAACAAAAATACAGATAGTGGAGCAGGATTATATCTACGGCAAAACGATAGTGCAAAAGCAGGGTGAAAAGTATTTAGTACAAACACCGCCTGCGATACCACTAAATACCGAAGAGCTCGACGAAATATTTGCACTTCCATACGAAAGAGCCTACCATCCGATATATAAAAGCATGGGTGGGGTGAAGTCGATTGAAGAGGTGGAGTTTTCCATTATGCACAATAGGGGCTGCTATGGAAACTGCAATTTCTGCTCAATAGCTTTCCACCAAGGAAGGGCGGTTACAAGTAGGAGCCATGATTCTGTAATCAAGGAAGCGGAGAGCTTTGTGGGGCAAAAAGGCTTTAAAGGCTATATCCACGATGTGGGCGGCCCAACGGCGAATTTCAGAGAGGGCGCTTGTAAAAAACAGCTCAAAGAAGGTCTATGTAGAGAGAAAAAATGCTTAGGATTTAATCCATGTCCAGCAGTTAAGGCGGACCACAGCGATTATTTAGAGCTACTTAGAAAGCTTAGGGAGATAAAGGGCATTAAAAAGGTATTTGTCCGTTCAGGGCTACGCTTTGACTATATAATGCTTGACAGAAACATTACATTTCTGCGTGAGCTAATAGAGCACCATGTCAGCGGACAATTAAAAGTTGCCCCAGAGCATTGCAGTAATAATGTACTTAAAGTGATGGGGAAACCGCCTGTGAGTGTATTTGAAAAGTTCACAAAGAGCTTTTACAAAATAACAAAAGAGCTTGGAATGGAGCAGTATTTAGTGCCATATTTAATGTCCTCCCACCCAGGGAGTACGGTTCGTGACGCAATAGAGCTTTCGATGTTTTTAAAGAAGAATAATATGCGTCCAGAGCAGGTGCAGGACTTTTACCCCACACCGGGCACTGTGTCCACCTGTATGTTCTACACAGGGCTTGACCCATTCACCATGAAAGAGGTATACATCCCTAAAAGCAGTGAGGAAAAGCGTCTGCAAAGGGCGATGCTCCAATATTATAAGCCTGAGAATAAAAGGCTTATTATAGATGCGCTTATCACGAGTGGTAAGGAATATCTAATCGGCACGGGCAAGGATTGCTTAGTGACTCCCGATGGCAAATACATAAAGGATAAACAGCACAAACAGCATAGGGAAAAACAGAAAAACACAACAAAACAACGAGCTAAAAAACCCCGCAGAGGAGCAGGGCGAAAATAGTAAGAGGATTTATAAATGGCAAGGAAGAGAAGCAGGAGCAAAAAGAAAAAAGAGAAAATAATGGTGAGTTTGCGTTCAATAATCATATTTTCACTTATAATGAGTATAGCTATTATTATTACACTAAATGGCGTTTTAGAAATAGAGAGCATACCCACATGGGCAAAGATAGGGGAAACAGTAGCCGATTACTGGGAGGGTGAAAATTCTGCCGAAAACCTCCCTGCTGAGGGAATACTCGAAGTGCACTACATTGATGTGGGACAGGGCAATAGCATTTTAATACGAACATCTGAAAAAAGCCTACTGATGGACGGTGGCGATAATGACATGGGTGAAGAAGTAGTTGATTACCTTTTAAACGAAGGGGTAACAACCATTGACTTAATGATTGCCACACATCCACATGCGGACCACATCGGAGGGCTTGATGTAGTAATAGAAAGCATACCGACAAACAGGGTGATTATGCCCAAGTTATCGGCGTCAAATGAGCCTGAAACGGTTACATATGAAGATTTTCTCACCATGGTAGAAAATAATAATGCACTGACTACCTATGCAGAAGTGGGCAAAAAATACGATTTGGGCGCAGGTGCAATACTTACAATAATTGGCCCAAATGGCGAGTTTAACGATTTAAATGATATGTCGATAATAAGCAGACTTGATTTTGGAGATAGCTCATTCATATTCACAGGTGATGCCGAAAAGGGAGCGGAAGCGGCAGCAATTGCTACAAGAATAGACCTTGAAGCAGATGTCCTCGCACTGGGACACCACGGCTCCGCAACCTCGAGCAGTGAAGAGTTTTTAGCTGAGGTACAGCCTAAGATATCGGTGGCACTCTGTGGGGCGGACAATGAATACGGCCACCCACATGAAGAAGTGGTGGAGCGTGCACTTACTTACGGAGAAATTTTTCGCTCGGATTTATTTGGCGATATAGTAATTACCACCGATGGAGTGAGCATAGATCTTACAACAGAGCACGGTAGCGAGCTAAGCATAGCTGCATAAACCAAGGTTAATAAAATTATATGGAGGAATAAAAATGAGTATTACAATAAAAAAAGAAGAATTAATGAATAATGCAGGCAATAATTTTAAAGTGGGACTTAACTGCATAGAATGTGTACTAAAAGCCTACCTTGATATGGAAGATGCGACTTTTCCAGCTGAAGTTATTGCACTTGCCACAGGAATGGGTGGCGGAATAGGCCACACAAAGGAGGGAAGTTGTGGAGCACTTCTCGGCGCATGTATGGCGGTGGGATGTGTTAAAGGTAGAAAAAATCCTCTCGAAAGAGAAACTCGTGATGATAGAATAGCTCAGCTCAGACAGGAAATATACCCTACATATGCAAAACTCACCGAACAATTTAAAGAGGAATTTAAAAGTATAAACTGCGGTGAAATGTGCAGAATGTTTGAAGATATAGATGGCATAGACAGGCTGAGAAATTGCAAAAAAGCAATTGAATTTGCCGCAGGCATGGTAGCGGATGAAGTGTATAAATAATATTAATATCGCCCATCTGCACCACCCTCTAAACTATAAACTATCCAATTTAAAAAACGACACACAAAAAGGAGATAAACCATGAGCAAATATCTGCCGCATATAGGTATGCGCAACATTAAAACATCAATAGCTGTATTTATTACACTTTTATTATATGATTTTATTCCTGGCGATAGGGACCCAGTATATGCAGGCCTTGCAGTAATACTCTGCATACAACCCACGGTTGAATCGTCATTTCGTTCATCTTTTGATAGAATTATAGGCACCTGTTTAGGGGGACTCGGTGGCTATATATTTATGATAGTATCGACATCTTTCTTTGATGGCGGACATAATTATATACTAATTTCTATCGGCACAATGATACTAATTTACCTATGCAATCTAATAAAGCACAATGATGCAACTGCCATAACCTGTATTGTGTTTTTCCTAATTTCCCTTTCGGATTGGCAGCTTGTTGAGCCTATTGCATATACGCTAAACAGAGTTTTTGATACACTAATAGGAATTACAATAGCGCTTGCTATAAATGTATCTATAAAACCAAAACATGAGCCACAGGCAGAAAAGAAAGAACTCACAGAAGAAAATACTGAGGGTGGTGAGGCGAAATAAACGGATTTAAAAAATCACTTACACTATCACTTATCTTCTTTCTTTTGACTGCATGTAGCACACCCGACACAACGGGAAAAACATTTAGATACGACCTTAAAAACAATGTAAATACCCTTGATCCGCAATATGCTGTTGCTGAAAATATAGACGACATTATTATAAACACCATGGAGGGTCTATTCATGCTCGACGAAGAGGGGAAGGCTGTCTTATCGGTGGCGGAGCATTATGAAGTCTCGGGTGCTGGCAAGCTCTATACAATTAATCTAAGGAAGGACACGCTTTGGAGTGATGGAAGCAGTGTTGTGGCGGCAGATTTTGAGTTTGCAATAGAAAGAATGTTTCATCCACAGGCTATTTCACCCAATGCAGAGCTTTACGCAGAGATTAAAAATGCTGAAAAAGTACTCTCAGGTGAGCTGGATGTATCAGAGCTCGGAATTAAGGCAGTGGACGAATACACACTGCAAATAGAGCTTGAAAACCCTAATCCATATTTTATAAATACACTAACGCTTCCCTCGGCAGTTCCTTGCAAGCAGAGTTTTTTAGAAGCGAGCAGGGGAAGATATGGGCTTGACAGTGAAAATATGCTCTTTAACGGCCCATTTGTAGTGGACTATTGGGATGAGGATTTAGTGAGTATAGTTAAAAATGATGCCTATCACGATGCAGAAAATGTACTGCCATCAAAGGTGATTTTTTACACGGACATTTCCGAGGAAAACGCACGATTTACCGCAGGTACAACGGATGCTGTGCTCATGCTTTATGAAGAGTTTAGTGAGAGTGAAAAAAATGACGGCATTACAACTGAAATAATGGAAAATACCCTTTGGGCAATGACATATAATCAGAAGAATTCTTATTTTGATTACAAGGAAGTGAGGGAGGCTTTTTCCTATGCACTTACAAATTCAAAAGCAGAATTACCAAATTTGGAGGGATATGCACTCACCAACGAAATACATTTAAACTCTGATGAAGAAGAGAATGTGGAGTATCTTTATCCCATCGACAAAACACCTCTTGAGCTTATGAAAGAAGCTTACATAATAAATGAAATAGAAGGCACACCAAAGCTAACACTCATTCTCCCAGATAATCAAATGGGCAATAATATTGCAAACAATATTCAAAAAATATGGGGAGAAGAGCTATCGGTATTCATAAACTTTGAGTTTCTAAGTGAAAATGAGCTGATTTCAAAGGTAAATAGCGGTGATTATGACATGGCAGTCTACCCATATTATTTTAAGGGAGATAGCGCAGAAGTATTACTAACTACATTCTCAAACGCAGGAACAAACCCACCCTCATACCTAAACGAAGAATATAACTCACTCATTGCAGAAGCTTCAGCTAAGGCAAATGCAGAGGAGCAGGAGAGCCTATTACATGAAGCGGAGCAAATGCTAATATCGGACAGTGTAATTTATCCACTGTATATAGGATCTTCAGTTTTTGTAACTGCCGAAACAGTAAAGGATGTAAAAGCACTTGATTTCGGAAATACAATTTATTTTAAATATGCAGTAAAAGGATAAATAATGTATATAATATGTATTTCTCCACAAAAAATAAAAAACTGCTCGAAATTGCTTGATAATAATTGAAAAATGTTAAAGAAAAGTGTATAATGTATGAATGTGAATTATATATTATACTTTTTTAAAAGAGAGGGAAAAACCGTGGAGAAAATTTTTAAGTTACAGCAAAAAGGCACAAATGTTAAAAGAGAAGTTATTGCAGGGATTACCACATTTTTGGCGATGGCATACATCTTAGGGGTAAACCCAAGTATTATAGGCGACCCAGCAACTGGTCTCTCCGCAGAGGGAGTATTTTTTGCAACAGCTATTTCGGCAGCAGTAGCAAGTATACTTATGGGACTACTTGCAAACTACCCAGTGGGGCTTGCATCGGGTATGGGCGTAAACGCACTCTTTACATACACAGCAGTGTATGCATATGGATACACAGGTGCAGAAGCCTTAGCCGCAGTATTTGTTTCGGGTGTAATATTTCTTTTAATTTCTGTTACAGGCATTAGAAAAATGGTTATAAATGCAATTCCTAAGAATATGAAGCTTGCAATCGGTGCGGGAATTGGCTTTTTTATCGCATTTATAGCACTAAAAAATGCAGGATTAGTTGTGGCAAACGACGCCACTGCAATCGCTTTAGGTGATCTGCATAACCCTGCTGTACTACTTGCAGCTTTCGGTATAGTAGTTACAATTATATTCATGGTAAACAAAATTAACGCAGCACCCTTTTTAGGGCTTGTGGCTACAGCAGTAATAGGCATTGTTTTCGGCATAATGGGTGTGGAGGGGATGCCAACACTTCCAACCTCAATTATTACTCTAAACTTTGATACCTCAACAGTCGGCGCATTTATGGATGGTTTTGCAGGACTGATTGAAAAGCCACAATGGATGATACTTATATTCAGCTTTTTATTCGTAGACTTTTTTGATACAGCGGGAACACTCGTTGCAGTGGGAAATAGCATCGGATTAGTTGATGAAAAAGGCGAAATGGAAAACATAGAAAAAGCACTACTTGCAGACTCAGTGGGAACATTATTCGGTGCGGCAGTGGGTACTTCCACTGTAACTTCATTTGTAGAATCAGGTGCAGGTGTTGCCGCAGGTGGACGCACAGGGCTTACAGCGGTAACCACAGGTATTTGCTTTGCAATGTCACTGATTTTTGCACCACTTATGCTGTCAGTAGCAGTT
This sequence comes from uncultured Oscillospiraceae bacterium, assembly GCA_964370185.1. Taxonomy (GTDB): domain Bacteria; phylum Bacillota; class Clostridia; order Oscillospirales; family Ruminococcaceae; genus CAYJEQ01. The sequence continues at coordinate 58,179 of CAYJIJ010000001.1, read as the reverse complement.
AATGCAGTTACCTCGCCTGCAATCTTCGTAGTGGGTATCTTAATGGCACAACAGCTAAAAGAAATTGAGTGGAATGATATAGCGATTGCCGCTTCCGCATTTACCACAATAATATTTATGGTGCTAACCTACTCTATATCCGATGGTATAGCATTTGGATTTATTGTATATGGAATTGCAATGGCGTTCAGCGGTAGGAGCAAAGAAATAAGCCCAATCTGCTATGGATTAATTGCAGTATTCCTACTTTACTTTACAGTTAAATAGAGCGTAAAATAACCAATTAACTCCTCTGGCATTTATTGTGCTGGGGGAGTAGTACTATCTATAAGTGAAGAAGCCGTCATGAGGATTTGTCACAAATTTAAAAATTAATAGTATTTTTATAAAAATCGTGCTTTTTAAAGCAGAAGCCTTTATGCATTCACAGCCGAGAGCAAAACATTAATAGTAAAACTGAAAGGGGTTTTTAAATGAACATTGTACAGATAATATTATTGGCAGCATCCATAATTATAATTTTCTTAGGAATTACTTCAAAAAAATCTATAGAAAAAAATAGTATAGAGATTAAATGCGAAATATTGGGAATAAGTATAAAAGAACAGTCTTTGTCAGTAAAGGTTTTAAATGAAAACAATTTAGAAATAGAAAATTCTAAAATTTTCTGTCCCAATAAAGATGTAATATATGTTTCAACCGATAACTGCACAAATGAGGAAAAGCAAATAGAATTTCAAGATTTACTTGTTGGAGATACTATTTTGGTAAATGCATTAAATGGAAAACGATTTAAAGTAGCAAAACAAGTTGAAGTGATAAAAACAACAAAATGAGAAATGAAAATGAAAATGAAGTAAAGATAACCATTATCAGCACAGAGCAAAATACTTTATAAATAACCCCACAAAAAAAGCTATGACGAAATTTTCGTCATAGCTTTTAAATAATCTAAATTAGTCTCTCTGGCAAAGCTCGATAAGTACGCCGCCAGTGCTCTTTGGATGTAGGAAAGCGATTTTAGCGCCGCCTGCACCATATCTTGGGGATTCATCAATCATTCTAACGCCTTTTTCTTTCATTTCAGCGATAGCTGCTTCGATGTCGTCCACTCTGATAGCGATGTGCTGAATACCCTCGCCTTTTTTCTCGATGAATTTGGCGATTGGGCCATCTGGGGAAGTGCTCTCAAGTAGTTCTACTTCGCTATCTCCGCATGGGAAGAAAGCAACTCTTACTTTTTGTTCAGCAACTTCTTCAACACCCTGACTTTTAAGACCTAAAGCTTCATATACTTTAGACGCTTCAGCAAGATTATTTACTGCAATACCGATATGGTCAATTCTATTTGGATTCATAATAACATCCCGTCCTTTCTTTAGTTGTGGGGCTGTGCAGTGAAAGATTTAAATCTACTGCCATTTCCTTTTGTGGGGAAATGGCAGAAATTATATCTTTTCACTTTGCATATTAAAGCAATACAATATCCCCAATGAATTAGCATAAAACTAAATCCACATTAATTATAGTATACCACTTAAAAATTAACTTTGTCAATTATGGCTTCGGAAACTGTGAAGGGGTCGTTTTTACCCTCCATTACCTCGGTTACATAGCGATCAAGCATACCTGTGCTCTCTGCTAAGTTTTCGATGCGCTTTAAGAAGCTGTCCATAATTATATTTTTAATTTCAAGCTTTAGATTTCTGTGTCTGCGCTCGGTGAGTATGCCATGCTCGCTGTTGTAGTCGAGATGACTAATCATCCTATCCACAAGCTCATTTACACCACTGCCCTCGGAAGCGATTGTTTTAACCACATCTGGGCGCAGTCCTGCAAATTCACCTTTGAGGTCAAGCATTGTTTCAAGCTCAATTACAAGGCGCTGAACACCATCTCTATCGGCTTTATTTACACAGAAAATGTCGCCGATTTCCATGAGTCCTGCCTTAATGGCTTGAATATCATCACCCATGCCTGGGATGTTGACAATGGTAACAAGGTCGGCAAGCTTGATAATATCAACCTCCGACTGTCCCACTCCCACCGTTTCGATAAAGATATAGTCACAGCCATATGCATCGAGTATACGCACTGCGCTCATGGTGTGTTTGGCAAGACCTCCGAGCTGTCCCCTTGTGCCCATCGAACGGATGAACACACCCGAATCAGTGGAAATATCGCCCATGCGAACCCTGTCGCCCAAAATAGCACCGCCTGTAAACGGGCTTGTCGGGTCAACAGCCACAATACCCACAGTCTTCCCACGCTCTCTAAGGCATTTTGTAAGCTTATCGGTAAGGGTGGATTTGCCGGAGCCCGGCGCACCTGTGATACCAATAATCTTAGCCTTTCCGGTGTGGGGGAAGAGTGCTTTTAGTATGTCTATCGCCATGGGGTCTTCACTTTCAGTGAGGGAAATAACCCTTGAGGTAAGCCTTGTATTGCCGGATAAAACCGCTTCTACATAATCTTTACACTGCATAAGCTTATCTCTTTAGATTGTTTTTAATAAATTCAATTGTTGTATCTGTGCTTGTACCAGGTGTGAAAACTTCGGCAATGCCATTTTCCTTTAGGAAAGGAATGTCTTCATCTGGAATAACGCCGCCACCGATGATTAGTACATCGTTAACGCCTTTTTCTACAAGCATTTTTGTGATACGTGGGAAAATGTTGTTGTGTGCGCCTGAAAGGATGCTCAGTGCAAGTACATCAACATCTTCTTGTATAGTTGCGGCAACAATCTGCTCAGGTGTTTGTCTTAGACCTGTGTAGATTACTTCCATTCCTGCTTCTCTAAGTGCTCTGGCTACAACCTTAGCGCCTCTATCGTGTCCGTCAAGGCCTGGTTTTGCCACTAATACACGAATTGTTTTTTCGCTCATAATAACGCTCCATTCCGCCGCTCTGCGTCGGCACAAAATAATAATAAAATTTTGCTTTTATAAAAGTATTAATTGTTCTTATAGCATTGCAGCAGCAACATATTCGCCGAACTCATCCCTCATAACCTGTGTGATTTCACCAAGTGTAGCGTAGCTTCTTGCACACTCTAAAATGTAAGGCATTAGGTTTTCTTCGGAGTTACAAGCAGTGCGAAGAGCAGCAAGTGTGCTTTCAACCTTAGCGTTGTCACGCTCTGCTTTAAGTGCGTTGATTTTATCTTTCTGCATAACTTCAACCGCAGGGTCAACACGAAGTAGTCCCTTAGGAGCTTCTTCTTTGATTTGGAACTGGTTAACACCAACAACAATGCGCTCGTTTCTTTCAACAGCTTTTTGATGCTGATATGCACTGTCCATAATTTCCTGCTGGATGTAGCCTTTTTCGATAGCCTTAGGAGCGCCGCCGAGTGCATCAATTTTAGCGATGTATTCTTCAGCTTCCTTAATAATTCTATCTGTTGCAGCTTCAACATAGTAGGAGCCTGCAAGTGGGTCGATTGTATCTGCAACGCCCGACTCATTAGCAACTATCTGCTGTGTTCTAAGCGCAATTCTTACTGATTCTTCAGTTGGAAGTGCAAGCGCTTCGTCCCTTGAGTTTGTGTGTAGGGACTGTGTGCCACCCATAACAGCAGCAAGTGTTTGAATAGCAACACGGATGATGTTATTATCAGGCTGTTGAGCTGTAAGTGTACAACCAGCTGTTTGTGTGTGGAATTTAAGCGCCATGGATTTAGGGCTCTTAGCGCCGAAACGGTCTTTCATGATTTTAGCCCAAAGTTTTCTTGCAGCTCTGAATTTGGAAACTTCTTCAAGCATATCGTTGTGAGCGTTGAAGAAGAAGGATAGACGAGGAGCAAATTCATCAACATCAAGACCAGCTTTTACAGCTGCTTCAACATAAGCGATACCGTCAGCAAGTGTGAATGCAACTTCCTGAGCCGCACTTGAACCAGCTTCACGAATGTGGTAACCAGAGATGGAAATTGTGTTCCACTGTGGTACATTCTTTGAGCAGTATTCAAAGATGTTTGTAATAAGTCTCATTGAAGGAGCTGGAGGGAATATATATGTTCCTCTTGCGATGTACTCTTTTAGTATATCGTTTTGGATTGTACCTCTTAGTTGTTCTGGAGTAACACCTTGCTTTTCAGCAACAGCAATATACATTGCAAGAAGCACTGAAGCAGGAGCGTTTATTGTCATAGAAGTGGAAACTTTATCAAGTGGGATACCGTCAAAAAGGATTTCCATGTCTTTTAGTGAGTCGATAGCAACACCAACTTTACCAACTTCACCCTCGGAAAGAGCGTGGTCGGAGTCATAACCAATCTGAGTTGGTAAATCGAATGCAACAGAAAGACCCATTGAGCCTTGCTCGATTAGGTATTTGTAGCGTTTATTGGATTCTTCAGCAGTAGCAAAACCTGCATACTGACGCATTGTCCAAAAACGGCCTCTGTACATGGTAGGTTGTACACCCCTTGTATAAGGGTATTCACCTGGGAAGCCGATATCTTCTAAATAGTCGATGTGCTCTACATCCTTAGGTGTGTACAGACGATTAACCTCGCTGTTACCACCCGAAATAAATGTTTCTCTGCGCTCTTTGTTCTTTTCCAGTCCCTTTTGCACTTTGGCATCCCAGGCACTGTATTTTTCGTCAAAATTAGCCATAGTCATTTCTCCATTCTGCTTTAGTTGTTGAAATAATCTTTTCGGTACTAATTAGCTTCGCCCACACTATTATCAGCATCGCTTTCTTAGCTTCAAGCAAAGAGAAAGGCACTGAAAAATCAGTCTGAATTTGTGAAGTTCTATAAAAAATATCCACATATTTAGCATAAGTGATGAACTGAGTAATACCGAGAATATAACAGACCTCTCATGCAGATATTTCACCGCATGAGAGATTTGATTTTTTCTTAAAGCGCATCTGCGAAGCCGAAACCTGCATTTAGTGCTTTTTGATTTAATTCTTCTGTGCCTTTTGGTATACGGCTTAGAAGTGCTTTTAAAGCGGAGTCACGGGATACAATCTTAGTAACTCCAACTATCAAACCAAGAGCAACAACATTTGCCACAAGTGGTTTTAGCTGTGTAGCAGCTGTTTCAAGGATTGGAGCTTTTATTACTTCCTTATCGGAAGCGGAGGTATCCACCGAGCTGTCACAGATTACAATAGCATCTTTAGAAGCAGTCGCACCGTACAGACGGAAGGATTCATTTGTTAGGCAGAGTACATAATTTGGTACAGTTGCCTTTGGATAGTCGATAGGAGCTTCTGAGATTACAACCTCAGCTTTAGAAGCACCGCCCCTTGCCTCAGGGCCGTAGCTCTGGGATTGTAGTGCGTATTTATCATCGAGTATTGCCGCCTCAGCAAGAATGATACCCGCAGTGATTACACCTTGTCCACCCGAGCCACTTAGGCGAAATTCGTAGCGTTGTGACATTACTTGTTTCCTCCCACTCTTTCGATTAGCTTAGCATAGCTATCGGTGTATTCAGCATCTGTTTTATTTACAAACTCACCGATTACATACATTTTATCGTATTCGGTTACACCTTCTTTTCTCATTACAGAGTTTTCTTTTATGTAGTTAATTACATTTGGAGCTTCACCGAGTTTATTTCTTCTACCATAGTAAGTGTGGCAGTTAGAAACAGCTTCGATAACAGAGAAGCCTTTATTCTGAAGACCTTTTTGAATGTAATTTTTAAGTGGAGCAACATGGTAAACAGAAGCTCTTGCCGCATATGTAGCGCCTGCACCCTCAACAAGTCCCATTAAGTCAAACGGTCTGTCGATATTACCGTATGTAGCGGTAGTAGCTTTAGCGTTTGTAGGTGTTAGAGGGGAGTACTGACCAGAAGTCATGCCGTAGATATTGTTGTTTATGATAATTGTTGTAATATCTATGTTTCTTCTTGCAGCATGGATTAAGTGGTTACCACCGATAGCGGAGGAGTCACCGTCACCTGTGATAACGATTACATTTAGATCAGGATTAGCCATTTTAACACCTGTTGCAAATGGAAGAGCACGACCATGTGTGGTGTGTAATGTGTTAAAATTCATGTAACCTGGTGCACGGGAAGAACAACCGATACCCGATACAATAACAGTTTTCTTAGGATCCATATTTAAGCTATCGATAGCTCTGATTATAGCTCCCATTACAATACCGTTACCACAACCTGGGCACCAGATATGGGGCATTTTATTTTGTCTTAAATATTCAGTAGTTTTAGCCATTATTTAATCACCGCCATTACTTCATTATAGAGTTCCTCAGTTTTGAACAATTCACCTGTTACATTGCAAATTCTATGTACAGGTAGTTTGCCAGCTACAACTCTTTCTATTTCAAGAACAAGTTGTCCGAGGTTAAGCTCAGGTACAACGATGCTTTTAGCATTCTTAGCCGCTTCAAACATAGCTTTTTCAGGGAAAGGCCAGATGGTTTTAGGAATAAACACACCAGCTTTAATTCCATTAGCTCTCATTTGTTTAGCAGTGTACATAGCAGTTCTTGCCACAGCACCGTAAGCTACGAAGAGTACTTCTGCATCTTCTGTCATATAATTTTCGTAAATAACGATGTCGTCTACATTGTTATCAACTTTATCGCAAATATGTCTAACAAGCACATCATTAATTTTTGTGGAGTTAGTTGGGAAGCCTGTTGCATCATGTGTAAGACCTGTAACATGGAATCTATGACCTTCGCCATAAGCAGCCATAGGAGGCACTAAATCGCCTTCTTTCATTTCGTAAGGCTTGTAGTCCACTACGTCAGCAGCAGGTTTAACACGGTCAAAAATTTCGTATTCGTCTTCAACCACTACGCCCTCTCTCATGTGAGCGATAACTTCGTCAGTCATGAGTAGAACAGGTGTACGGTATTTTTCAGCGTAGTTAAATGCAGTGATTGTAAGGTCATGCATTTCTTTAACTGAAGTTGGGCAGATGCAGATTGTTGGATGGTCACCATGTGTACCCCATTTAGCCTGCATGATGTCGCCTTGTGCAGGGGAGGTAGGAAGACCTGTGGAAGGACCCATTCTCATGATAGAAACAACAACACAAGGTACTTCAGCGATAGCCGCATAACCTAAGTTTTCTTGTTTTAGTGAGAAACCAGGACCTGAAGTAGCTGTCATAGCTTTTGCACCTGTTAGGGATGCGCCGATGATAGCTGCCATAGAAGCGATTTCATCTTCCATCTGGATGAACTTACCACCTATTTTAGGTAGCAATATTGAGGATTGCTCAGCAACTTCTGAGGATGGTGTGATTGGGTAGCCTGCATAGAAATTCATTCCTGCACGAAGCGCACCCAAAACGCAGGCTTCATTACCCTGCATTAAAACTGCTTTTTTCTGGCTCATAACTTACTTGTCCTCCTTAACGAATATTGCGAAGTCGGGACAGCGGAGCTCGCACATTTTACATTTGATACAAGCATCTTCATTAACCGCAACTACTTTTTCGTTCTCAATTTCGAGAACTTTTTTCGGGCAAAATGCTACACAGATTGCACAGCCTTTGCACCACTTGGTGTTGATTTCCAATTTTGACATATCTCGTATTCCCTTTCTCTCCGGAGGGATGCCCCCTCCTATTATAGGATTAATAGAAAAATGGTAAAAACCAGTAGTCAATTTTACTATAAATAAGCCTCAGCTCAAATTTAATTTTTAGCTGGGAATACTTATGTAAAATTGCGACAACTTCATTTTACATTTTATTTGTTGCGTTGTCTACAATTTTGCATTATTTTTTATTTTTTCGTCACTTTTAACTGTTAGATATCTCTGTTTGTGCCCATTATAGTTATAAACTACCAATCTAAAAAGAGAGTAACAAATATATTTTGCAATCGAAATTGCAAAATATATTTAAAATGAATACTTTCCTGCAAAACCTCTTAAGGTAACATAAAAAGGCAATTTTAATATTGTATATTTCTGCTGAAATTTCTCCTTCTTATTTTATACGATTTTGTAATAAATTACTTTTATCGTATAAAATAATTTAGCCCACATCTCTTGCTGAGAGATGTGGGCTAAAAATATTATAACTGCAAATTATTCTTTTATCTTAAATAATTCAATTGCCTCGGAGCTAAGGATATCACCTTCCAAAATTTCACCGCTGTGCATTACGCTCAGCTTATCACCCACCACAAGCTCGTCAAAATACAGGTAAGCGGAAGTGTCCTCTGTGATGTTAAAAAGCATCTGTGAATCGGTATTGTTTAAGTCGGTAAGTAATAGAGTGCTGTTTTCTTCATCAAATTCTACAAAACTCCCATTAAATATAATGTCTTCTGCAGGGGAGAGCTTATTAATTGCAATGGCATCATAACTTTGGGGCGAGTAATACACCTCAATATAATCGGAAGTAGCAAAAGATGTGCTGTCCTCATTATATCGAGTGCTTTCGCTCAGTGTGAATGTAATCTGTTCTGCGCCAAAATCGCGCCCCTCGACTTGCTCTACAATTAGCGCACCGTCCTCCATGCTGGTTATTTCACCCCTATACAAAGCGGCATCTGCCACATAGAGTAAATCGTCAACATTTTCATCAGCTTCGAGTTGCTCCTCCGAGGAAACATCCTCCACTTCTTCTAAAACCACCTCGGAAGATGGGGAAGAACTCTCGGGCTCACTCGGTGTTTGTGTACATGCTATCATAGAGAGGGCTAAAGCCGCTATAAGCATAATTGTAAGTATTTTTTTCATAAAAATCTCCATTTCATAATTTGTTTTATCTTGGATGCATAAAAAGAGTGTGGCAAGTTTTATATTTTGTTGCATATATTTTCTCAGTTATTTATTTTTTTGATTTTGAGTTACAATTTGCTCACATTTTATATCTATAATTTATTTTAAAGATTTAAGTAAATGAGAAATTTATGTTAAATTTATATAAAGACAACAGAAGTGATAAAATTCGATTGTATTATTATGGCTTAAATAGTATAATATAGGTGATTTGATTATTAATCTTAAAATTAGTGCAATTTTTTACCGATTTATAAGCACTTAATTAGTGTTGGATTATATGTTTTATAGATATGTTAAATAAAAGGGGTGGAATTTATGAGTAAAATTAATAGAAAATTTGTATCGTTTTTATTCTCCGCAGCTGTGCTACTGCCTAATTTCAGTGCGACTGCATATGCAAACACTGGAGAAACTAATTACACCGCTTTAAACTTTGAAGATAAAGCGATAATATTAGCTCAAAATGAAGAGGGTAAAAGCTTAATATATGAAGATTTAGGCACGATAGGTGCATATGAACCTGATGTGGATATTTTATTGGCGCTACCAAGTGATGGAACATCTGGGGAAGATGTGCCGACGGACGCTTCCGAGGGATATGACCTCTCTACATATAAAGTGACAGCACGCACAATCACATATATGGGTGGAAATATAGCTAATATAGAGCCTTATGGAGAGTTTGAGGGCAGTGTACTGCACCTTGCAGCCCTACCATCGGATACCGATGTAACGACCTTCTCACAATTTGGTAAAATCTACACATATCCAAATGTAAATTTGCCAATAAATAGGTTTTTATTATCAGTCGACACCGTGAGTGAAATAGTGCCACACACATATACAGTTGGTAGCCAAATATTCCCACTTCCCACCGAGGAAAATGTGTACAATGAGCTCACTTTAAGTAGCTTCTCAATATCGGCGAATGAGCTTGATGGATATCTGCGAAAAATAGACGAAAATGGCACAATTGCATATTCCCAAAGCACAGAGATAACTGTAACTGCAAGCGATAAAATATACAATGGCGACCCCACAGAGGTTTCGTATGAGCTCACACATGCAGATACTTATCTTAGAAATGACGATGAATCGCTTATAAGCTATATTTACGCAAATGCCTTAGTGGATGAGCAGGGTGCGCTTGTTTTAGATACAGCGCCTGAGGCGGAGGCATTTACTATAACCTCGGCCCCAATGGATGCAGGTATATACTGGGTTAAAGCTGTCTATGCAGGAAATGCGGCGCAGGGATACCACTCGGCAGTTTCACAGCCTAAGAGCTTTGAGATAAATATGACACCGATGACAATATATGCACCCGACCTCAGTCTTAAATCAGGGGAATATATTGATGAAAACTTAACTGCTGATTTCGTAAGATTTGTAAATAATGAAGGCATAGAAAATCTTGATGGCGAGCTTTGGATACAGGTTTTACAGGGGATAAGCACCCCAGAAGAAATACCCGAAACTCTGCCCGTAGTAGAGCAACTTTCAGACATTGCTACCGACTCAGGGATTATTGTAATAGGTGGACTTACTTCTAAAAACTATAATATCAGCTATGTAAACGGCACATTAACTGTTGATAATGCTGAGTATTACATAGTAAATACGACCGCCAATAACGGATGGTATAGCAGTGATATAGAAATAGTGCCAAACCAATTGGATTATGAATATGTTAAAACCCTGGGTGGGGCTGAATTTTCCGACACACTCACAATAAGTGAAGAGGGCGAAAAGACGGTAAGCCTTGTTTTTGCCAAAAAAGAAGGAGAGAGTTTTATAGAGCTTTCACCGATTGATTTTTCCTATAAGCTCGATAAAACAGCACCTCAAATAGGCAGTGTAAGCCAAAGTTTAACAGATGAGAACACCGCTGTAATTACTGTAAATGCAAGCGATAATATTGATACTGCACTGAACTTTAGTTTTGACGGCGGAGAAACATATTCCTCGAAAAACACTTTTACCTACACTGAAAATCAGGACATATTACCATATAAAATAACAGTCATGGACGATGCAGGCAATGTGACGGAGTATCCCACCGAAATAATAATAGATACCCTTGACAACACTCCACCAACAGCAGAATTTACTCCATCGCATGGCTCTATTATTTCACACCAATCAGAAACAATAACAGTAAGCTTCAGCGAGCCTGTTGAGGTGATAGAGGGATTAACCGCCACAGTAACAGATGGAAGTAATGAAATAGTTCCATCTCTATCTGAGGATGGAATGTCACTGAATTTTGATATTCTATCAGCAGGATTTGGCAGTGCAAAGACATACACGATAAACAATCTGTCCGACCTAAAAGGCAATCTCTTGACTGCCTCGGTAAACTATACTTCTGTACAAGCTATGCCGTCGAGTACTATATTTGCAGCGTCGGGCGAGCCGACTACTCTTCTCACCACACTTCTGGCAATTGTAGCGGATGGCTCTGATTATTCGCTTATTACCACAGCATTATCCGATGCACAGGCACTGAGAGTGGACGAATATATTACGCTAAATAATATCACGATAGATAGCAAAAACAAGATGTACAGCTATAATTTAAGTTTAGTGAATAATACAAGCGGTGAAGCTATTACCACCTCAGCATCTACAATAATATATCTTCCATACCCAACAGGGCTTAATAGTAACAGTGATTACAGCTACCGCATATACCATTTTAAATCATCGGGTGAAGTGGAAATTCCCACAATTACTGCCGAAGTGGCAGGGCTTAGGCTTGTGACGGATGAATTTAGCCCATTTGTGCTCATTACCACCGAAAATGAAAAACAAAGCACGGGCGGAAGCAGTACCAATTCCAATCAAGCGCAGAGAGAAGAGAGGGAGCGTCTCTACTGGGAAAATCTTAGAGAAGAGCTTTTAGAAGCCGAGGACGGCGATACAATAAAAACTAATATGGATTATGACGAAGTGCCGGCAAGTATACTCCGTGCCTTTGAAGACAGGGATGTGGTGCTTGAAATAGAGTGGAATGGCGGAGACGATTTCATAATTTACGGCGAGACTATGGTGAGTGTACCATCGTATAAAGTATATTACATGATAGAAGATTTATATGATATGTATAATGGCTATGAGCTACCAGAAGATGAGGTAGAGCCTGCACCGGAAGAGTCCGTACCCACCCCTATTTTGCCAGCAGAGCCCGAAGCCTCAGAGAGCATAGCACAGCCACCTGTGACATCTTCCACTTCACAGCCTTCCTCTTCTGAGGAGAGCGAAGAAAGTGAAGAAAGCGAAGAGTCGGAGGAAATTTCCTCGAGCAGTGAGGAGGAAGAGCTGCCACCTGAGTCAGAAGACACAAGCGTGCCAATAGAAACCACACCTGAAGGACTCTCGGTACCGCTTGCAATAGCGGCGGCAGTCACAACGGTAGTGGTACTGGCAGTTGTTGTTACTGCGATATACAAAAACAAAAAAGGATAGGGATAAATAACCCTACCAAATAACATATTTAGCCTTTCAACTAAATTTTTAATACAACAATAATTTTGGCATCCCTTTCATCATTGATGAAAGGGATGCCAAAAAAATGTTTTAATATTATTAAATTAAACTTTTCTTACATATGCCATCCCAAAAGCACCGGGGCCAGCATGGGTGCCTATTGTGGCACCGAGCTCGCATATAAAGCTGTCAGAGTCGGGATAATCATTCATTATAATACCCCTGATTTCTGAGGCTTCATCATATGCGCGAGAATGAGCAAATCCGAATAAATAGCCTGGGTCGGCAGGTTTATCGCTTAGAAGCTTTAAAAGGTAATCAATTTTAGCCTTTTTCCCCTTAACCCTGCCAACGGATTCAAGTGCACCATCATTAAAAGCAACAACTGGAGAAATCCCGAGTACGCCACCAATCATGGCTGTTGTAGCGGAAATTCTTCCACCCATTTTCAGATACTTCAGCGTATCAACTATCGCCACAAACTCAGTGCGTTCCACGAGCTCTGTAAGTTTTTGTGCCATATCCGAAGCGGACATGCCGCTGTCACGCATTTTTACTGCTTCACGCACCAAAAGTCCGAGAGCCATTGTAGCGGTTTTAGAATCAATTACATAAATGTTATCACTGCCTATAATATCCTTGGCAATTAAAGCGGATTGGTATGTGCCGCTTATTTTGGATGAAATAAAAATGCCAATCACTTCATCACCATTATCTACATGTGGTCTGAATTTCTCAACAAATTCATCAGGATTTACCTGAGAAGTTGAAGGAAGTTTATCAGCTTCTGCCTGCATTCTATAGAAATCGTCCTTGGAAAGTTCTGTGCCATCCTTGTAAGATTTACCATCAAAAATTACACTCAGTGGAGCCATTTCAACACCAAACGCCTTTAACTCTTCAAGTTCAAGATCGGCAGTGCTATCGGTAATTATTTTTACAGCCATATATACCTCCATAAAATATGTTTATTATACTATCGTTGGCTAATACCCATATAAGCTAAATTTGTATGAGTATCGCCTGTATGTATTATACCATATCAATTTGCTTTTGCAAGAATTGAATGTCACTTTTTTGCAATACTTTTAGAAAAAATTACTATTTTTTTATTATTATCTAATTAATATAGTAAAATTACTTGCAACTTACCCATATATTTTGTAAAATTAAGTCAAGAGTGCAAAAGTATAAGTAAAACTTTATTTTCTGCACTTTTCTATGCAGAAGATATTAATAGCTGCTTATGAAAAATTAAACTTAAATTTAAAGCTTCGATTATATGTAAATGAAAAATGGAAAGGGAGTGAATGATTTGAATAAACAATCTAACTGGCTTGCAATAAGTTACGATTTGCCTAACGACCCCTCAAAGCTCCGTGTATATGTTTGGCGCAAACTCAAAGAACTCGGAGTGGCTTACCTTAATCAAGGTGTGGCTTTATTGCCAAATGATGAGGAAAGCATGGATAAATTCACAAGTATTTCCGAAAAAATTAAGACGATGGGTGGCAAAAGCACACTCTTTGAAATTTCATTTCTTTCCGAAGTAGATGACAAATTTATGCGTGATTTCTTCCTAACGCAAACCGAAAGGGAGTACAGAGCGCTTATTTTAGACTGCAAAGCAGTGGTGAAAGACCTAAAAAAGATGGCAAACCCCATGGGGGACATCTTCATGCAGAGAATAAAAGGGATGATGAAAGAGTATAAGCGAGTAAAAGAGAGAAATCACCTCAATAACGCACCTGCCTCCGAGCTTGAAGTGGGCTTTTTGGAGATTTCTGAAGCATTAAAAAGTAGCGCAGGGGACTTTAGCATGCAGATAAAAAAGATGTTTGATAAGGTTTAAAATCTGTCCATTAAATAGAATACAGGTGGTGAAATTTTGGAGTTTATTGCAATAAAGCTTGATAAGAGCTGTAAAATAATCGATATATACCGTGGTTTAAGTTGCGAGATGGATTTTTTAAAAGATTTAATTGGTAAAAATTTATATGAAACAGATTACATAAAATTCGGTGAAGATAGAAGCTCGGCGGTTTATAAAGATATTAAATATGAAGTACAAGAGCTTAAAAACAGTGAAGAGGAATTTTCTATAATTCTCTATAAATCCTCCGAGAAGCTCTTAAAAAATGCCTTGGACAGAATTTATGACGGCATACAGATTTATAATGAAAAAGGCGAAATACTCTTTTTTAATTCCGCCTCGAAAGAGCTTGTGGGAATAGAGGATAATGAATTATATGGAAAACATTTAAATGATATTTTTAAAGTGGACGAAGATTACAGCACAACGCTTACTGCACTCAAAAGCGGCAAAATGGTGGAAAATCGCTTTGATAACTACGAGGGATACAGGGGCAAAAAGCTAATAACTGTAAATACTGCATATCCTGTTTACGAAGATGGCAGCTTGACGGGCGTCATATCCTTTGAAAGGGATATTAATTCTCTATCTTCAAAAATTAATCAGCTTAAAGAAATAAAAAACTCACTTGCTAAGCAAAGTGACAATAGAATATATTTTGATAATCAAACAAAATTTAGTTTTGCTGATATTATTGCGATATCACCTGCGATGAGTGAAACAATCGGTATTGCACAAGATGTTGCACAGCTTGATAGCAATGTGCTTATACAGGGCGAAACAGGTACTGGAAAAGAGATGTTTGCCCAAAGTATGCACAGAGCAAGCGGCAGAGCGAAAGAAAAATTTGTGGCACTCAACTGTGCGGCAGTGCCCGAAACACTTATTGAAAGTGTGCTGTTTGGTACTGTAAAAGGGGCGTTTACAGGGAGCTTGGATAAAGCAGGACTCTTCGAAGAGGGCAACAAAGGCACAGTCTTTTTAGATGAAATCAATTCTATGAGCCTTTCCATGCAGGCAAAAATACTCAGGGCTATTCAGGAAAAGACAATAAGGCGAGTGGGTGGCATGAAGGACATAGCAATAGATATAAGAATAATTGCCTCTTGCAATGAAGATGTATTCGACTTAATCGAGCGAAAAGTCATAAGAAGGGACTTGTATTACAGAATAGCGGCGGTAGTCATAGAAATACCACCACTGCGAGAGCGTAAAGGCGATATTGAAGCGCTTGTGCTTGGTCATTTGAAAAATAGCAAAATAAATTACTGCAATAATATTGTGAAGATAGAGCAAAGCTTTTGGGACTGCTTAAAAGCACATGAATGGTATGGCAATGTAAGGGAGCTTTTCCATGCGATAGATTACTCGGTTAATACAACAAAGGATGGAGTGCTTAAAGCCGAAGATTTACCGACAAGATATGTTCAAAAAACAGCCGAAGAAGAAAAGGGTAATGACAAAATTGTCTTTGACGATACAGCAACCCTCCAAGAAGTGATGGACGGCTACGAAGAGGAATATTTAAAATTGGCCCTCAAAAGCAATATGGGACAGATAAGCAAAACAGCCGAAATGCTTGGAATAAAAAGGCAGAGTTTGCAATACAGGATAAAAAAATACGGAATTCAGATATGATGTCACAATTTAATTTGTGCAAAATCAAATTGCATATGCAAAATCATTTTGCGGAAATATGTATTTGGAGGGGATATAGTTGCAATAATTGCCACTATAACTTTGGCATGATATTTGCTGATATTTTGTAGTAGATTAAAAACTTTAACAGTATTACTATTAAAAATAAATTTTAGAGGTGTAAAATGAAAATTCTATCACAAAACACAAAGAAAATTAAAGAGGTTATACTCACCGACGGAAAACCCTCACTCGAAGAATTCATGGCAGTGGTTCGCTATGGTGCCAAGCTCAGCTTTAGCGATGAAATGGTAGCAACTATAAACAAAAGCCGTGCCTTAATCGAAAAATTCCTGCATGAAGGCAAAATTATCTACGGTGTAACCACTGGATTTGGAGAAAATGTTAGATACACAATCTCGCCCGACGATGCCGAGGCGCTCCAAAGAAATATTGTGCGCTCCCACGCCTGCGCAGTGGGCAAACCGCTTGAAAGAGAGCCTGTTAGGGCAATTATGCTTATGATGATAATAAACAGTGCCAAAGGCCATGCAGGCATTAGAATTGAAACCCTTAATCTCATAAAAGATATGCTAAATAAAGACCTAATCCCATTTGCACCCGGTGAAGGTTCGGTGGGCTATTTAGGCGTTGAAGCGCATTTTGCAATGGCGTTCATGGGCGAAGGTAAAATATATAAAGACGGTAAAAAAGTAAATGCGGCTGAGGTGCTCAAAGAAAATGGCCTCACTCCTGTTACATTCCAGTGCAAAGAGGGCCTTTCACTGCTAAACGGCACAATCACAGTAACAGCACTTGGACTCTTAGCTCTTTACGATGCAGAAATTACAATGAAAAATATCGAAATAGCTGGAGCGCTCACATATGAAGCACTGAGAGGGACAATTAAAGCGCTTGACCCACGCATACACAATGCTAAAGCACACAAAGAGCAACAACTATCCGCCCAAAATCTGCTTAAAATGCTAAAGGGTAGCGAAATAAGCGAAAAATATATAGACAATAAGGTGCAGGATGCATATGCACTTCGAGCAATGCCACATATTCACGGAGCAGCAAGAAAACTGATTAAAGAAGCGCATGAAGTAATAGTAAATGAAATGCACTCCACAAGTGATAACCCAGAAGTTTTCCCAGATGGTGACTACGGCGCAGCGCTAATGTGTGGAAATTTCGACGGCAGTTATGTTGGCTCGCATGCGGATATGATTTCAATGTCCTCGGCAATTGTGGCAAATCTGGTTGAAAGACTGATCGACAGAATGGTAAACCGCAATCTAAATGACGGACTGCCAGCATTTTTAGTGTCAAATCCAGGGCTAAACAATGGATTTATGATTCCACAGTACACAGCGGCAGGGCTTGTGGGCGAAATTAAAGTTTTGGCACATCCCTCCACGATAGATAGCATCTCCACCTGTGCAAATCAAGAAGATCCTGTGTCGCTCGCATATTTTGCTTCTAAAAAGGCGATAGACAGCGTTGGTAAGCTACAATACTTAGTTGCGATACAGATATTCACTGCACTTCAAGCGATGGACTTTTTAAAACCGCTCAAACCATCTCCTACACTTGGAAAGCTAAGTGCATTTATCAGGGAGAAAGTGCCATTTGTGGATGAGGATAGATTCCTCTACGATGATATCGAATACTTAAAAGAGCTTGTTTTTGACGAAACATTTATCGAGCTTATTGAAAATGAGATTGGTGAGCTTTCCTTCTAACTGAATAATTAATAATTTTAGGGCTGAATTTTCTACCTTTAGGTGGAAGATTTAGCCCTAATTTTTATTGATTATAAATATGCTTTCACCCCCACTCGCAAGAACTGCCAAAACTTGACAATATCGAATTATCAGCAAAATGCACAATTTATGAACAGAAATCCATTTATTTTTATAAAGAAAATATGTTCTTTTGACAGAAAGCAACAAAAATTACAACATCCGTAACTAAAATGAGCGTTTTGTCACTAAATTGTAAACGAAAAGGCGGTAACAAATCCTAAAATCTATTGCATTTAATTAGCAAAAAAAGTATAATTAATCTATATTAGTGGTGAATTGTGGTGATTGGTGGATAAAAAGTGGTGAAAGGTAGGTGACATGCCGTGCTAATAGGTGAATATAGTCCTTCGCTCGATAGCAAGGGGCGTGTAAACTTTCCTTCGAAACTCCGAGAAGAGCTTGGAGAACGCTTTATTATAACTAAGGGACTTGATAACTGCCTTTTCGTATATTCACTCGGCGAATGGAAAGTGCTCGAAAATAAAATACGCGAACTGCCCATGAGCAAGTCAAAAGGAATACAGAGATTTTTCTTTGCAGGTGCTACCGAAGTAGAAGCGGACAAGCAGGGCAGAATAATAATTCCTGCAAACTTAAGAAAACATGCAAATTTAGAAAAAGATATAACAATTGTCGGCGTATCCGTAAGAGCAGAAATATGGGCAACTGACGCTTATCTAAGAAGTAGCGAAGAGCTCACTTCCGATATGATAGCGGATGTAATGGACGAATTAGGGTTTTAACTCTACTCATAATAAACAGATGGTAGTAAGTATAAAAAGATAATGAGCCCGATAATTATAATTTTAACATGATGGAGGGGACAAAATGGAATTTAATCATATATCGGTTCTCCTCGCTGAATGCATGGACGGGCTAAATATAAAGGCTGATGGGATATATGTCGATGGCACCGCAGGAGGTGCAGGGCATTCATCGGAAATAGCGAAAAGACTCACAAGTGGTAGGCTTATAGCATTTGATAAAGACCCCGTTGCAGTGGGAAAAGCAAGAGAAAGACTTTCTAAATACCCAAATGCAACAGTGGTGGAAAGCGATTTTTCCGAAATGGCAAATGTGCTAAGCGATATGGGGATAGATAAAGTGGACGGAATACTTCTTGATTTAGGAGTTTCCTCATATCAACTCGACACACCCGAAAGAGGATTTTCCTACAACCACGACGCACCACTCGACATGAGAATGAGCAAAAAAGGATTAAGCGCAGCCGATATAATTAACGGCTATGAAAAGAAGGACTTAGTTAGGATTTTCAGAGAATTTGGAGAAGAAAAATTCTCACTCCAAATAGCTTCAAACATAATCAAAAAACGCAGTGAAAAACCAATAGAAACCACTCTTGAACTTGTGGACATAATAAGAATGTCCATCCCAGCAGCTGCAAGGCGTGAGGGAGGGCATCCTGCAAAGAGAATATTCCAAGCGGTGAGAATAGCGGTAAATAGTGAACTCGAAAGCTTATCACTCTGCCTTGATACCGCATTCCAGAAGCTAAATGTCGGTGGGAGAATGGCAATTATCACATTCCATTCACTTGAAGACAGAATGGTGAAACAAAAATTTGTTGCACTAAACAAAGGATGCATCTGTCCACCGGATTTTCCGATTTGTGTATGTGGCAATAAGCCAAAGGCAAAACTGATTAATAAAAAGCCGATAGAAGCAAGCGAAGAAGAGCTTGCAGTAAATAAAAGAAGTAAGAGCGCAAAACTTAGAGTATGTGAAAAACTTTAAAAGTGCATAAAATAGGAGAGTGAAGAAATGACCAGTAATAGGAATTTAGCCTATGACCTATCACAGTTTGAAACAAAACGCCCCGAGGTTGTAAAGCCAAAACTGCATGTAGTTGAAAAAAAGAATATGGGCAACCCAACAGTGGCAGTTTCCACTGCGGCAAGCTACATTATCGCTTGTGCGGTAATATTCTCCATAATTGCGATGATACTATACACAAATGCACTTATAAACGAAGTTGGAATAGAAGTTTCAAACCAAAATGAAATTTATGGAGAGCTTGTGGCTCAAAATGAGAAGATGCGCACCGATATAGAGCAAAGCATGTCGATAAGAGAAGTGGAAAGCTTTGCGAGGGATAGCCTTGGAATGGACAGCATAGAATCATACCAGATTGAGTATATTAATATGACACCGACCGACGAAATAGAAGTAGCAAAAGCGCCTGAGAAATCGGGCAATATAATATCTACTATTTTAGGAAAATTATTCTCATGAAAAAAGTAATATTAATGCGAAAGTGATAAATATACTATTAAGAGTTAAGATGATTTTCTTAGCTCTTGATTTATTTGTGAATACTTTTTAGAGAAAACAAAAATAGCTCGCTGCGAGCAAGATTAGTGCCAATATTCGGAAAATAGGGAGAAAAACTATGGCTAAATCAATAAATAAAATTACTAAAAAGCGAATAAGGATACTAATGTTTTTTATTGCTTTCATTGTATTTAGTGCTTTAATAGGCAGACTCTATTACATACAGATTGTACAGGGCGAAATGTATCAGGCAAGGGCGCTCGATAATCAAATGCGCTCTGTGTCGATAACAGCGCAGAGGGGCTCGATATATGATGCAAATATGAATGTACTTGCTCAGAGTGCCACTGTTTGGAATGTATGTCTATCGCCTGCTGAGGTAAAGGACGAAGCAGAGCTTAAACTAATAATAGACACAATAGGCCCCCTCATAGACAGGGACGAAGAGTACATAAGGGATAAAGCCTCTCAGACGGGAAGCTATTATACCAGACTCCGAGAAGGTGCGGAAAAAGATATTGCCGACGAGGTAAATAAATTTATAGCGGAAAATGGTGTGCGCAGTGTATTTTTAGAGGAGGACAGCAAAAGATACTATAAATACGGCTCTTTAGCGTCCACCGTCTTAGGATTTATGGGAGCGGAAGACAGCGGCGCATATGGGCTTGAAGCCTATTACAACGACGAGCTCAGCGGAACCCCCGGCATGGTGGTCTCCGCTAAAAATGCGGTGGGCACATATATGCCGTACAGTTACCAAGAGGTATATAATGCTGAAGACGGCAATAATTTAGTGCTTACAATAGATCAAAATATCCAACATTTCGTTGAACGACAACTTGAAAGCGCAGTAAAAGAGCATAATGTCGAGGAGCGTGCAGTCGCCATTGTTATGGATGTTAAAACAGGGGCGATTTTGGCAATGGCAACAGAAAACGACTTCGACCCAAACGAACCAAGAGCGATACATGACGAAGATGCATTGCTAAAGCTCTCACTGCTCGACCCCGAGAGTGAGGAGTACAGCGAAGCACTTGTGCAAGCACAGTACGACCAGTGGAGAAATAAAGCGATAAGTGACCCATATGAGCCGGGCTCGGTATTTAAGCTTATCACAGCGGCGGCGGCACTCGATGCCCAAACAATCGAACCTTATGTAGAAACATTTAGTTGCCCAGGATATCATGTGGTAGGGCCGTATAGAATTGGATGTTGGAAAACCTCGGGGCATGGCAGTATAAATTTCTTTGAGGGGATAAAATTCTCCTGCAACCCCACATTTATGCAGGTGGTAGAACGCCTTGGTGCAGAGGAATTCTATAATTATTTCGACGCATTCGGATTTACCGAAGTTACAGGCATAGATATGCCAGGTGAAGCGTTAAATGAGGGCCTTTATCACGATGTGGAAGCACTGTCGAAAATACCGGGTTCAGAGCTTGCGACAAGTAGCTTTGGGCAAACCTTTAAAGTTACCCCAATACAGCTTGCAAGCGCACTTTGTGCAACGGTAAATGGTGGCTATCTAATGGAGCCGTATGTAGTGAGCGAAATTACCGACAGCAACGGAAATATAATATCCTCCACGGAGCCAACGGTTAAAAGACAGGTTATATCGGAGGAAACTTCACAAGTAATGCGAGACATGGTTGAAGGCGTAGTATCCGACCAAGTGGCAGGCTCTGGTAGGAGCATATACATGCCTGGATATAGAATAGGTGGTAAGACTGGTACATCCGAAAAATCGGATGAGCGTGTGGATGGGCAAACAGTGAGCTGGGTATCCTCGTTTTCAGGATTTGCACCGATGGAAGACCCGCAGTTTTTAGTGCTTGTACTGCTTGATGAGCCTACTATGGAAAACATTTATGGCTCTGTAATAGCTGCCCCTGTTGTAGGTGGGATATTCTCCGACCTGCTTCCATATATGGGCATAGAGCCAAATTACACCGAGGAAGATATAACATCAATGGAAGTTGCAGTGCCATACTTAATAGGAAGCTCACTCAGTGAAGCGCAAACAAGTATATCTTCAAGAGGACTTCAAATTAGAGTAATCGGCTCAGGAACAACAGTTACCGAGCAGGTGCCTGCAAGCGGTACACCTATACCAATTGAGGGAACTGTAATAGTATATACCAACAGCATACCAGAAATAAGGCAGATTACGGTACCGGATGTAATAGGGATGTCTGGGCAGGAGGCAAATAGGACGCTACTCAATGCTGGGCTCAATATTAAGCTCAGTGGAGCGGATATAGATATATCGGGATGCGTTGCGGAGACACAAAGTATTCCTGCGGGCACAGTGGTTGAAGAAGGAACTGTAATTGAAGTAAACTTTATTGATATTAATTTAGAGGGATAAAATAGCATTTTAGTAGCAACTATTTAAAGATTCACTTTTATGCTTTTTCCCACTGTCTAAGGGGAAAAGTATAAAAGTATTCTGGCATCAAATTTATTACCGCTTTATAGCAAGCTTGAGAAATTTCTTTTGTTTTAACTTAAATTCAGACTAAAAAATATAGAGGTGGATGTATGAAACTTTCAAAGTTAATGTTTGGCTATGAATATGACACTAAGCTATGTGACATAGAGATAAAAGGAGTTACATCCGATTCAAGGCTTGTGGAAAAAGGTAGTGTGTTTGTCTGCATAAAAGGTGTTAAAAGTGACGGACACGACTATGCCCAAAAAGCAGTTGAGCAAGGTGCGGCGGCAGTGGTAACCGAGAGGGACTTAGGGCTTGAAAACCAAATTATAATCGCCGACAGTCGCAAAGCATATGGCGGCATCTGTGGCAATTATTTTGGCAATCCTGCAAGCAAGCTTAAGATGATAGGCATTACGGGGACAAATGGCAAAACCACCTGCACATATCTAATAAAATCCATACTTGAGCACTGTGGCAAAAAAGTGGGATTAATCGGAACGATACACAATGAAATAGGGGAAGTAGTACTGCCAGCAAGGCATACAACCCCCGACCCATTCTATCTGCATGGAATGCTTTCCTCTATGCTAAAAAATGAATGTGAATATGTTATAATGGAAGTTTCCTCACATGCGCTCGACCAACACCGATTAGAGGGAATTACATTCGAGGCAGGGGTTTATACAAATTTAAGTCAGGATCATCTCGACTATCATCACGACATGGAAAGCTATTACGGGGCAAAAAAGAAGCTTTTTGACATCTCACAAATGGGGATAATAAATTTGGACGACAGTTACGGGGAAAGGCTCTGCAAAGAAGTGCCTTGTAAAATTTATAGCTACTCAAAAGAGAACATCGAAGCAGATTTTGTGGCGAAAGATGTAAAAGGATACCCCGCATACAGCAAATTTGCCTTTGTGGGCGAGGGTATTATATTTAGAATGACAATAAATATGCCAGGGGGCTTTTCAGTGCAAAATGCTATGGCAGCTGCAAGCTGTGCTTTAGCACTTGGATTTGAGCCTCAAAAGATATCCGAGGGGCTCAAAGCCTGCGGCGGAGTGAGGGGGAGAACCGAGGTAATACACAGTGGTGAATTTACCGTAATCAGGGACTATGCCCATTCGCCGGATTCACTTGAAAAGCTACTCACCACGGTTAGAGAATTTGCAGAGGGAAAAATAGTGCTTGTCTTTGGGTGTCCTGGAGAGAGGGACAGAAGTAAGCGTAAATACATGGGTGAAGCGGCGGAAAAATACAGTGATTATATGGTGATTGCCGAGGATAATCCAAGAGGTGAGCCGCAGAAACAAATAGTGGAAGATATAACTTTAGGCTTTTCTCCAAAGAACAAACGATATAAAGTTATTGATAATAGATATTTGGCAATAAAATGGGCATTGGAAAAGACAGGAGAAAATGATATACTAATACTTGCAGGCAAAGGGCATGAGGATTACCAAGTGCTAAATGATGCAACTCATTATTTCGACGAAAGAGAGATAGTGAGAAGTTTTATTGCAGAGCAGAAAAGATAAGATTTTCTACTGCAATGCGGATAGGGGGCGTGCTATGAAATTTAGCTTGAAAGAAGCTGCTGAAAGCATAGGTGGAATTTACAGCGGTGAAAATGATATAGAAATAAGCTCGGTAAGCACCGATACAAGAACAATTCTTAAAGGGTCGCTCTTTGTGGCGCTCGATGGAGAAAATTTTGATGGGCACGACTATATAGGGCAAGCGATGGAAAAAGGTGCGTCGGCAGTACTTATCCACAAGGATGTAAAATGTGAGATACCCACTGTAAAAGTAAACGACACTGGAAAGGCTTATATAGCACTTTCGGCTTACTACCGCTCGCTGAAGAATGTAAAAGTTGTGGCAGTTACGGGGAGTGTGGGCAAAACCACCACGAAGGATTTTATTTCCTGCGTGGCAGAGGCAAAATACATCACCCATAAATCACTGAACAATGAAAATAATGAAGTAGGGATGCCTAAAACAGTCTTTAGCAGTCCCGACAATGCCGAGGTATTAGTCCTTGAAATGGGGATGTGTGCACTGGGCGAAATAGAGGAGTTATCCCTGCCGATTAAGCCCGACATTGGAGTGATTACCAATATAGGGGTCTCCCATTTAGAACATCTCGGAAGCAGGGAGAATATACTAAAGGCAAAAATGGAAATAGTGAGTGGGATGGGGAAAAATGCACCACTCATATTAAATGGTGATGACGACTTACTAAGGAATGTAAAAAGTGATGAACATAAAATAATTTTATATGGGATAGAAAATGCCAAAAACACCCTCCGTGCATTCGATATAGTGCAGGGGAGTGAGAGTACCTCATTCACAATGGAGGCGCATGGCGAAAAAATCCCAGTATGCATACCAACGGTGGGGACGCACAATGTAAATAACGCCCTTTCGGCAATCGCAGTGGGTATGGAGCTTGGCGTTTCTCCTGCAGATGCGGCAAAGGCACTTGAAAATTACAGTCCCAGCGGAATGCGACAAAAAATGTCAATGAAAAATGGGATAATATTCTTTGAGGACTGTTACAACTCAAGCCCCGACTCAGTGTCCGCCGCACTAAAAACACTGAGCACATATCCCACCAAGGGTAGGAAAATAGCTGTGTTAGGCGATATTTTAGAGCTTGGCGAATACAGCAAAGAAGCACATATAAAAAGCGGAGTGCTCGCCGCAGAAAATAATGTGGATATACTCCTCACTTATGGTGAAGAGAGTAGGCATACATATGGGGCGGCTAAAAACGCTGAGATAAATGCTCATCATTTTATAAGTAAAGAGGATATGGCAAAGAAACTGCTTGAAATAATAAAGCCCGACGATGTTGTGTGGGTGAAAGCGAGCAGGGGTATGCGACTTGAAGAATTTTTGCATATAGTATATGATGGTATGAAAAAATAAATAGGACAATAAACAGCAAAGCTGTTCGGAGGTTAAAAGACGGATGAATTTTTATGCAAGCGCAGCGGCGTTTATCGCATTTGGCGTAACAGCCTTAACAGGATTTTGGTTAATACCCTTTTTAAAAAGGCTTAAATATGGGCAGACTATACTCGAAGAAGGCCCAAAATGGCATATGGCAAAGCAAAATACCCCTACAATGGGCGGTGTTATGTTCATAATAGGCATTACAGCGGCGCTTTTAGTGGGATTTAATTTAGTTTCTCCCACAATGAGCAGTGAAATAGCATTTAACAGAATACAAACAGTGAGGTTCATAGCTGGGTACTTAATGGCGGTTGGTTTTGGATTTATCGGCTTTATTGACGATTATG
The DNA here is from genome assembly GCA_964370185.1 of uncultured Oscillospiraceae bacterium. Classification (GTDB taxonomy): domain Bacteria; phylum Bacillota; class Clostridia; order Oscillospirales; family Ruminococcaceae; genus CAYJEQ01. The sequence continues at coordinate 32,587 of CAYJIJ010000001.1, read as the reverse complement.
TAAAAGTGGTAAAAAAGAGAAATTTAGGTCTTACAGCAAGGCAAAAGCTTCTTTTGCAATTCGGTGTGTCGATTTTCTACCTCGCCACTGTTTACGCTGTGGGCGACACATCAACAGTGCTATTTATACCCTTTTTCGGACAGATAGATATAGGTGTATTTTACTATCCACTATGCGTACTTGGCATAACATATATCACAAACTCAGTAAACCTCACCGACGGCCTTGACGGATTAGCGGCTTCTGTTACATTTGTGGCTTCACTTGGGTTTATGGCAGTGAGTCTTGTGCTTGGATACACCTATGTAAATTTAATGTCAGCGGCAACGGCGGCGGCATGTGTGGGGTTTTTAATATGGAATTTCTACCCAGCAAAGGTGTTCATGGGTGATACTGGCTCAATGTTTTTGGGTGGCATGGTTGTTGCTATGGCATTTGGGCTTGGCCAACCACTTCTAATAGGACTTATCGGTATAATATATATAGTAGAATCACTCTCGGTGGTTATACAGGTAATTAGCTTTAAGCTCACAGGGAAGAGGGTATTTAAAATGAGCCCAATTCACCACCACTACGAAATGAGTGGGATGAAAGAAGTGCAGATTGTATTTGCATTTACCGCAGTTACGGCAGTTGGGTCGGTAATTGCATTTATTGCAGTGATGAATATGTAATTAATTTTAGGGGGTGCTCCGATGAATAATATAAATAAAAATAAGAAAGCTGTCGGAAGAAAAGCCCCAAAGGGAAGCGAGCAGTCAGGTAAATCAAGTTTTAGGGTGTTATCCAAAGGCGGAGGAGTGGACCTCACTTTTTTAGTGCTCATACTCCTAATACTCACAATAGGGCTTGTAATGATGTTTTCTGCGAGTTATGCAGATGCCTACTATCGCGAGGGAAATAGTTTTTACTATATATCAAGGCAGTTTATTTTTGCTTGCATCGGTGTGGTTGCCATGCTTTTTGTAAGCAAAGTGGATTATAGAGTATATATGAAATTTGCTGTACTGATTATGGGGCTTACCATACTTTTATTACTTCTTGTATTTATAAATCCGCCAATCAACGATGCAAGAAGATGGATTTTTCTCCCAGGGGGGCTTACTTTCCAGCCCTCTGAAATAGCAAAACTTGCAGTGCCAATACTCTTTGCAAGACTTATGACGATAAACAAAGATAAAATGGAAACATTTACGCATGGAATACTCTATTACGGTGCAATACTCGGAGTCCTTGCAGGGCTGCTTGTGGCACAGCCGCATTTGTCAGGGACAGTGGTTGTTGTGGGAATAGGTGCCGTGATGATATTTGTCGGCGGTGCGAAAATTTCGCAATTAATTGTCTGTGCTGGGGTAGGAGCAGGCGCTGCAGCACTACTACTTGTAGCACTTGGGCAGGTTGAGCGTATGATGTACCGTGTAGGTATCTGGCTTGACCCTTTTGCAGACCCAAGGGGTGCAGGCTTTCAGACAGTGCAATCGCTCTATGCAATAGGCTCGGGTGGCCTCATGGGTGTGGGGATAGGCAATTCAAGGCAGAAATTCCTATACATTCCCGAACCGCACAACGACTTCATATTTGCGGTAGTTTGCGAAGAAGTGGGATTTGTGGGTGCTACAATAATCATACTCATATTTGTGCTTCTAATCTGGAGGGGCTTTACAATTGCACTGAGATGCAAGGACAGATTTGGTGCCTTACTCGTGACAGGCCTCACGGCACAGATAGCAATACAGGTAATTTTAAATATAGCAGTAGTTACGAACTCAGTGCCAAACACAGGTATAAGCCTGCCATTTTTCTCCTATGGGGGAACATCACTCTTAATGCTTCTTGCTCAGATGGGAATTATTTTAAGTGTATCCCGAGAAGCGGTGATTGAAAAGGGGTAGTGTCATCGGTTTTATTTTTTCAAAACCTTTAGGAAGGAGCAGTCTAAGCTATGAAGATACTTTTTGCTTGCGGAGGCACTGGTGGGCATATAAACCCTGCCATCGCAGTGGCAAATTACATAAAAAGCAAAGACCCTAAAGCGCAGATACTCTTTGCAGGAAACCCAAATGGAATGGAAGCAAGGCTTGTGCCACAGGCTGGATTTTCTTTTGTTCCAATTGAGATAATGGGATTGCAAAGAAAGATAAATATGCGAAATATTAGATACAATGTGAAGTCTTTGCTATGTCTAATGACGGCGAACAAAAAGGCAAAAAAAATCATAAAAGAGTTTTCTCCCGATATTGTGATGGGTACGGGTGGCTATGTTTCCGCCCCGATTTTATACACTGCACATAAACTCGGTGTAAAGACAGTAGCGCATGAGCAAAATGCCTACCCTGGCATTGCAAATAAAATGAGCTTTAAATTTGTAGACTCCATACTGCTTGCAGTGGAAGAGGTGAAAAAATACCTCCCCGAGGGAAAAAAATACACTGTCACAGGTAACCCAATAAGGCAGGAAATTATATTTGCAGATAGAGAAAAAGCACGCGCAGAGCTTGGGGTTTCAGATAAAATATGCCTGCTCACCTTTGGTGGTAGCCTTGGTGCAGCTAAGATAAATGAAGCAGTGACAGACATTATATCGTGGCACAAAAATCGAAATGATATATACCACATACACGCCACGGGCAAGGGCGGCGCTGAGAGTTTCCCCAATTTGCTTTTAAAGAGGGGAATAAATCATACGGAAATATCCCACTTAGATATAAGGGACTACATAAATAATATGGCTGACTGCCTTGCCGCTTCTGATTTAGTAATATGCAGAAGTGGCGCAATCACACTAAGCGAGCTTCAAGCGGCAGGAAAGGCTTCAATGCTCATACCTTCACCAAATGTGGCAGAAAATCATCAATACCACAACGCAAAGATACTCAAAGACCACGGCGCAGCAGTTTTAATAGAGGAAAAAGATTTAAAAGAAAACTTAATAATCTCAGAAATAGAAAAGCTTATAGAAAATCCCAAGCTATTGGAGAAACTGGGTGAAAATGCCGCAAAGATGGCGGTTTTAGACTCAAATGAGCGAATATACAGCGAAATTTTAAAAATCCTTAGCAGATAAAATCACAAAGAGAGGTTAACTGCATAAGATATATTATGTAGGTTATTATTTTAGCCTTTGATATATATTATGCAGGGGTAGTTACACACCCCAATAAAAGAAGGGTGAACTCTATGGCAAGCTATATTATAAACGGCGGTTATCCCATACGGGGGGAAATAAAGCTACACGGTGCTAAAAATGCCGCATTACCAATACTTTCAGCAGCTCTTTTAGGAAGAGAAGTTATACTACATAATTGTCCAAAACTCTCAGATGTAAATGCCGCAATAGCCATTCTCTCCCATTTAGGGTGCAATGTGATTTGGCAGGATGGAACACTCATTTTAAAAAACGGAGATATCACCACCGACGAAGTACCCGAAAAGCTCATGCGAGAAATGCGCTCTTCCATTATTTTTTTAGGTGCAATAATAGCGAAATGTGGCTCAGCAAAGCTTTCCTACCCTGGAGGTTGCGAGCTTGGCGCAAGACCGATAGACATGCACCTCGAAGCGCTCAAAAAGCTTGGAGTGGTAATAAAGGAGAGCGACAGCTATTTAGAATGCAGTGTACCAAATGGGCTAAAAGGCGCTATCATTACACTTCCCTTCCCAAGTGTCGGTGCAACCGAAAACACCATGATTGCCGCCTGTGCGGCACAGGGTGAAACAGTAATTCACAATGCGGCGAGGGAGCCAGAAATAGACGACCTTGCAAAATTCCTCTCAGCAATGGGATATGGGGTAGCTGTAAAAAATGATGGCACAGTTATAATAAAAGGTGCAGGAAACGAAGTGCAAAACTGCGAACACCATGTAATACCCGACAGAATTGCCTGTGCAACATATCTCTGCATGGCAGGTATATCGGGCGGTGAAATCAATATCGCACAATCTGACCCAAATCATCTCTCGGTGGTACTTCCAATATTTGAAGAGATGGGTTGTAAAATAAGGACGGGTGAAAACTTTATCCGTTTAAGCAGGGATGGGCCACTTAGCTTTGCAAACTGCATACGCACCATGCCATATCCTGGCTTTCCCACCGATGCACAATCCCCACTTATGGCACTGAGTACGGTTGCAAAAGGGAGAACTGCCTTTGAAGAGAACATATTTGAAAGCAGATATAAGCATGTGGGCGAACTCATTCGCATGGGCGCAGATATTGAAATAGATGGCAAAATTGCAACAGTAAATGGTGTGGATAGGCTTCATGGTGCCACTGTTACCTGTACTGATTTGCGTGGTGGAGCTGCTGTCTGTGTTGCCGCTATTGCTGCCGAAGGTGAAACCGTCGTGCGTGAGATAAAGCATATCCTAAGAGGGTATGACAGCTTTACAGAGAATTTAAAATCACTCGGAGTAAAAATAAGAGAGGAGTAGGAAATGTTTAAGAAAAAACAGGAAGCTAAAAAAAAGAAAAACAGTAGTATTTGGTACTATCTTATATTTTTTGGTGTTTTTGTTGCCATTTCCGCCACTCTTTCAATGACCGAGTTTTTTAAAATAGAAAGGGTGCTTGTGAGTGGCAACAACAAATACCCTCCTGAAAATATTATTGCCACAGCCGATATTGAAATTGGGACAAGCATTTTTGCACTGGACACACAGAGGGTAGAAAATGCTCTTAAAGAGGAATATGTATACATAGAGGATGTTGAGATAAAAAGGGAGTTTCCACCAACGATTATACTTGATATAAAGCAAGCTAAGCCGATAGCGGAAATAGAAAATGGAGAAAACTATGCACTGGTGAGTGCTAAAGGTATAGTTCTTGAGGAAGTAGAGGAAGAAAACCATTCGTTGCCATTGATAGTTGGAATAGGGAGCAGTGAACAAGTGCAGACACTCTCCGCCACTCCAAACCAAGAAGCTGATGCGAGCAGTGCACTAAACGAAATGGCGGACAGCATAGTAAGCGCCGCAATGCCCACGATCCCACAACTTATGCCGGGTGATGAAATAATGCCCGACGATAAAATCAAGATGGAGATGGTGGAAAATTTAGGGGAAGCACTCGAAGTGACGGGATTTGGAGATTTAGATACCATCGACACAGGAAATGATTTAAATCTCATTATAGTTTATGATAATAGGCTTATAATAGAGCTTGGGAGTGCGGTAGATTTAGATTACAAACTCAGCTTTATAATGCAGACCTCGGAATACAATAATCCCAATTTCTCGGGAGTAATTGACGCCACAATCTCAAAGCAACTCAGAGTTCGCAAAGCGGATGTGAGCGAGCTTTTGGGTGAAGACTTTACTGTTCTTACAACACAGGTGGATAACCTTTTTGATGAATAAGCCAAGAGAAAATAGCAGAGTATTAAGTGTCTTAGAGTAAAAAATGCACAAAAAAATAAAATTAGGACATTTTATACACTTTTGGGTATAATTTTCTATTGATTATTAGCCCTAAATCTGATAAATTATATTATATACATATTAAATGATAAAAACATTTGAAAGTAGGGATTTTAAAATGCAAATGAATTTTGGAATAGATAAAGATAGCGGTAGCCCCGTATCAATAAAAGTAGTCGGAGTTGGCGGCGGCGGTGGAAACGCTGTAAACCGCATGATGGCAGTTGGTGTGCGTGAAGTTGAATTCATCGTTTTAAACACTGACAGACAGGTGCTTGAAATCTCCAATGCAAAAAACAGACTACAAATAGGTGAAAAGCTCACCAGAGGCATGGGCGCCGGTGGTGACCCTATGAAAGGCGAAAGAGCGGCTGAGGAGAGCAGGGACGAAATAGCGGCGGCACTCAAAGGCGCTCAGATGGTATTTGTTGCAACAGGTATGGGAGGGGGCACAGGTACTGGTGCGGCTCCAATTGTTGCAGAAATTGCACATGATATGGGTATACTTACAATTGCGGTAGTAACAAAGCCGTTTGAATTTGAGGGTAGTAAGAAGATGGTGCTCGCAGAGGAGGGCATTGCAAGACTTAGAAAGAATGTCGATTCACTTCTCGTAATACCAAATGAAAGACTGCTCCCAGATGACGACGACGATGATGATATTCCACTTGCACAGGCATTTGCAATGGCGGATGATGTGCTTCGCAAAGGCGTGCAGAGCATCTCCGACCTAATTCAGGTGGCAGGCGAGATTAACCTTGACCTTGCGGACATCACATCTGTTATGAAAGATGCAGGATATGCACACATGGGTGTGGGTGAAGCAACAGGTAAGGATAGAGCAACCGTTGCGGCACAGCTTGCAATTGAATCCAATCTGCTTGAGGGTACTATGGATGGAGCGAGAAGAGCAATATGCAATATCTCGGCTACATCGAGCATGGGTATTAAAGAGATTAAAAAGGCATCAGCACTTATTAAATCACACCTCAGCGAAGATGTTCAGTTTAAATGGGGTGCAAAATACGATGAAAGCCTTGGCGATGTAATGAGAATTACAATCATTGCCACCGACTTTGAAGACTCACACACAGCTTTTGATATTCCTGATTATACATTTAAAAACCCTGCAAAACCGGGTGAGACCACTTCGAGCTACATAGTGCCACCACAGCCTGAAGTAGTGGAAGAGCCTGTGGTAGAAATTCCAGTGCGAGAAACAGCTGAGCCCATGGCAGAAGAAAAAACAGAGGTGAGCTGGGAAGAGCAGGCAAAGGATGACGACGACGATGGCTATGCGGCTATAATGTCATTCTTTAATAAAAAAAGATAAAGCAAAGAGAAAAAATCCTCCCTAAACATTTATGTTTTGGAGGATTTTTAGGTAAAAAGAGACTTTGAAAGATATCTCTACATAGAGCTGTAGGTTATGCGGTGGGATAAAAGAGATTATGCAAAGCTTTTTAAGCTACCAATAATATTTCATTGCTTTTAACTTTATACTGAAAAAATACTGACGGAGGGGAAAGACATGATATTTAGAAAATTTCAAGAAAAAGACATTTCGCTTTTTGGGTTTGGTGCGATGCGTCTACCTACCAAAGAGGGAGCAATCGACCAAGAGCTCACAAACAAAATGATAAAGCATGCATATGAAAATGGCGTGAATTACTTCGACACTGCATATGTATATGGTGCAGGAGACAGTGAAAGAGCACTTGGCAAAGCGATAAAACAGCTACCGAGGGAAAAAATATACATAGCGGACAAAATGCCCCCGTTTCTAATCAAAGAAGAAGGCGATATCGACAGAATATTCAATGAAACACTTGAAAATTTAGATGTGGACTACATCGACTTCTATCTGATGCATTGCATTAATGAGGCAAATTACAAAAAAGTAGTGGAACATAGCCTCATAGACTGGGCAGTGCAGAAGAAAAAAGAAGGTAAAATAAAACATATTGGATTTTCAATACATGCTCCCGATGTCTTACTTGAAAAAACACTGAAGCTTTACGACTGGGAGTTTGTACAAATTCAGTACAATTACATGGATATAGTACATGAGCCGGGTGAAATTGGATACAAAATGCTTAGAGAGAGAAATATACCAATAGTGATAATGGAGCCTTTAAAAGGCGGATTGCTCGCAAATATTACTGGGGGAATTGCAAAGCCATTTGTGGAAATTGGTGGCTCAAATGCCTCATATTCCTTTAGATGGCTTATGGAAAAAGAGGGAGTAATCACAGTGCTTTCGGGGGTGTCAAACTTTGAGCAGACTGCCGAAAATTGTGAGATATTTGCAAAAGAAAATCCACTATCAGAAGCAGAAAAATCCGCTATCGCAAAGGTGAAAGCAAATATTGAAGCAAGCCAAAGAATTGGATGTACGGGTTGCGGATACTGTCTACCATGTCCCGTGGAAGTAAATATTCCTGCATTATTTAAAAGCTGGAATTTAAAATCCATGGTGAGCAGCGAGGTGTGGATTTCTGGGATGGATATTGATTATGGGATGGCGGAAAAATGTATCGCCTGTGGCAAATGTAATAGCCACTGTCCACAAAATTTAGATATACCAAAGGGTATAGCACAGATACTGTCGGAGAAAGTTTAATATAAATAATGAAAAATGATGGAGTGGCTTTGCTATAAATCTAAAACAAAGCCATAGAAGACAAACCGACAGTCTATAATCTCTAACTATTAATCATATATTTCCCCCACTCGCAGTGGGGGAAATATATTTTGAAAATGAAAATCAAATTAATTATACAAAAAGTAATAAAAATTTATAAACTGTAAAGAAAAACCCTTGACACAGCCCCATCTTTAATATATAATACATTAAGGAAATGATGTAAAGCAAAAATCTTTACATGTGAGGTGTTGTGATGGCTAAGAATTTAAGCGTATCCGTTCTTCTTGATTTCTACGGTGCGATGCTCACCGAAAAGCAGAGGGAAGTAATGGAATTTTACTACAATGAAGACCTCTCTCTGGCGGAAATTGCACAGCACAGCAAAATTACCAGACAGGGTGTGCGTGACTCGATAAAAAGAGGGGAGATACAGCTCTTTGAGTACGAGGAAAAGCTACAATTTGCAGCGAAATTTGCAAAAACACAGCATTCTGTGGAAATAATTTTAAAAGCTACAAAAGACATTGATTTTTTAAACGAGCGCTACGGTGGCTATGAAGAGATATATAAGAAAACTGCTTTAATTATAGAGGAAGCAAAAAAACTCAATGAGTAATTTTTAGCCGAATAGTCGGCGGATGGGAGCATTGGTATGGCGTTTCAAAGCCTTTCGGATAAACTGAGTGCCGCATTTAAACGCCTCAGGTCAAAAGGTAAACTAAATGAAGCCGATGTAAAAGAGGCGATGAAAGAAGTCCGCTTAGCACTTTTAGAAGCGGATGTTAACTACAAGGTAGTAAAAGATTTTGTTAAAACAGTAACCGAAAAGTCGGTGGGTAATGAGGTTTTAGAAAGCCTTACCCCTGCACAGCAGGTTATAAAGATAGTAAATGAAGAGATGACCGCACTTATGGGCGGAGAGTCGGCAAGGCTTAATATATCTTCAAAGATACCCACAATCATTATGATGTGCGGTCTTCAGGGTGCAGGTAAAACCACACACTGTGCAAAGCTTGCAAAAATGTTTAAAACGCAAGGTAAGCGACCGCTGTTAATCGCTTGTGACGTATACCGCCCAGCGGCTATAAAACAGCTACAAGTAGTGGGTGAACAGGCAGGAGTACCTGTTTTTGAAATGGGGCAGGCAGATCCCGTATTGATTGCTAAAAAAGGGATAAACCACGCAAAGGACTACGGAAACGACATTGTAATAGTCGATACCGCAGGCCGACTTCATATAGATGAAAACCTCATGCAAGAGCTCAGAAGCATTAAAGATGAGATAATCCCGAATGAAATACTCTTAGTGCTTGACTCTATGACTGGTCAGGACGCTGTAAATGCGGCAGGCACATTCAATGAAGAGCTCGGAATTGATGGCGTAATACTCACAAAGCTTGATGGCGACACAAGAGGTGGTGCGGCTCTTTCCGTAAGAGCAGTCACAGGTAAGCCGATTAAATTTGCCGGTATGGGCGAAAAGCTTGATGACCTCGAAGTGTTCCATCCCGAGAGAATGGCTTCAAGAATACTTGGAATGGGCGATGTGCTCTCACTTATAGAAAAAGCGCAAAGCTCGGTGGATGAAAAAGAAGCTGAAGCACTTGCAAAAAAGATGCAGGAAAACAAATTCGATCTTGATGATCTACTCGAGCAGATGAAGCAAATAAGGAAAATGGGATCGATAAGCTCAATAGTAAGCATGATACCGGGTGCCTCAAAGCTAAAGGATGAGGAAATGGAGCAGGGCGAAAAAGAGCTTAAACGCACAGAAGCAATTATAAATTCCATGACTAAAAAAGAGCGTGCAAAACCATCGCTTATAAATCCTGCAAGAAAACGCAGAATAGCGACTGGTAGCGGCACGAGGGTCGAAGATGTAAATAAGGTGCTCAGACAGTTTGAGCAAATGAAAAAGATGATGAAACAGATGAACAAAATGACAACAGGAAAAAGGGCAGGAAGATTTATGCCTCCTGGGATGTTCACAAAATAGCTTCTAACCGCATGACGGTGGAATAAATAAAAATAATTTTATAGGAGGTGACAGTTAATGGCTGTTAAAATAAGATTGCGTCGCATGGGTGCTAAAAAAGCTCCATTTTACCGCATTGTTGTTGCAGATTCTCGCTACCCAAGGGATGGTAGATTTATCGAAGAAATCGGTTACTATGATCCAACTAAGCAACCTGCAGTAGTGAAAATTGATGGTGAAAAGGCTAAGAAATGGATATCCAACGGTGCACAACCAACAGATACTGTTAGAGATATTCTTAAGTCTAACAATGTGCTTTAATCACTAAGAAAGAGAGATTAAAGAATGAAAGAACTAATTATTTCGATTACCAAGGGCCTTGTAAATGATAAAGAGGCAATCTCAGTTACTGTGGATGAACCAGCAGAGGACGGTACGGTTGTGTACCATCTTCATGTTGCCCAAGAGGATATGGGATGTGTAATAGGCAAGCAAGGGAAAATTGCAAAGGCTATACGCACCGTAGTTAAATCCGCAAATACACAGCATACAAAAGTTGCTGTCGAAATTGACTGACAAATACTGACAAAAAGCCGTTCATTGAGCGGCTTTTAAACATTGTATCAGTCTGAAATTAGCAGAATGCTCAAAATAATTATGAAAATAAATAATCTTAGATTAGGTGATATATATGAAAAAATATCTTGAATGTGGAAAAATAGTGTCCACACATGGAATAAAAGGCGAAGTAAAGGTGCAAGTTTGGGCGGATGAGCCGGAATTCATCCTTGACTTTAAAGTGCTTTATTTTGACAAGGGTGCCACCCCCGTTAAGGTAAAATCCTCCAGACTAAATAAAAATATTGCACTTTTAAAGATAGATGGAGTAGAGGGCATGGATGAAGCAAATAAACTCAGAGGAAAAATACTCTATGCCGACAGGGACGAAATTACCATGCAGGAGGGTGAGCACTTCATACAGGATATAGTTGGGCTTCGGGTGATAGATGCCGAGAGTGGCGAGCTCTACGGCGAGATAAGCGATGTGAGCAAGACAGGTGCTAATGATGTCTACCACATAAAAACTGAGCTTGGCAAAGAGCTTTTAATTCCTGCAATACCACAGGTTATTATAGATATAAACATAAGTGAACAAACGATGAAAATACGCCCACTGGAGGGTCTTTTCGATGAGGATTGATATACTCACACTCTTTCCTGAAATGTGTGAAAGTGTGGTAAATGAAAGTATAATAGGCAGGGCGATTAAAGCGGGAAAAATTGAGGTTAATTGCCACAATATCAGGGACTATTCTACGGACAAGCATCGCAGAGTGGATGATTCCCCCTATGGCGGCGGCATGGGTATGCTAATGCAACCACAGCCAATATACGATTGCCACAGTGCAATATGCAGTCAAATAGGCGCAAAACCACTCACTATATACATGTCCCCAAAGGGCGAAGTGCTAAACCAAGGCAGGGCAATTGCACTTTCAAAAGAAGAGAATATCTGCATTATTTGCGGACATTATGAGGGTGTCGACCAGCGTCTGATTGATGAAATAGTGGATGTGGAGATTAGCATAGGTGATTATGTACTCACAGGTGGTGAAATGGCGGCGCTTGTGCTTGTGGATGCAGTGGGAAGACTTTGTGATGGGGTGCTATCGGACAGTGTCTGCTTTACAGAAGAAAGCCATTACAGCAGTTTGCTTGAATATCCACATTACACCCGCCCACCTCAGTGGAGGGGCAGGGAAGTGCCCGAAATACTTCTTAGCGGACACCATGCAAATATAGAAAAATGGCGCAGGGAAAAATCCATTGAATTAACATATAAAAGGCGTCCTGACATGCTAAGTAATGCAGTACTTGGCAAGGAGGACATAATTTTCATTAAGTCACTAAGAAATAGTGATGACGAGGTGGAAAATGATAGGTAGTATAGTAAATTTTGCTGCAATAATTATAGGCGGACTTATTGGATTGCTCATAAAAAATGGCATTCCCGAAAGAGTGGAGCGCTCTATAATGTCGATGCAGGGACTTGCAGTTATAGTAATAGGTGCAAACGGAATGCTTGCTTCAATGCTTATAGTTAATACCGAAACAGGCAGAGTCTCGGACAACGGCGGGCTTCTACTCCTTATTAGCCTTGTAGTAGGTGCGGCTTTAGGCGAAGTAATAGACATAGATAAACGCCTCAATGACACTGCAAAGCGAATAGAGGTAAAACTAAAGGCGGATGGATTTGCTAAAGGGTTTGTCTCTGCTACGCTTATCTTTGCAATAGGTGCAATGGCTATTATCGGAGCGCTAAATGATGGCCTTACAGGGGATAGCAGTGTGCTGATAGTAAAGAGTACCCTCGACTTTGTCGTATCAATTATACTTGCTTCTTCTCTTGGAATAGGGGTGCTTTTTTCCGCTATACCTGTATTTTTATATCAAGGTGCAATTTCACTCAGTGCAAGCTATCTTTCGCCACTGCTTAAAGGAGAACTCCTCGATAATATAACCATGGTGGGATATGCGCTTGTTATTACAATAGGACTGAATTTTCTTTTCGACACAAAGATTAAAACAGCAAACCTGTTGCCAGCTTTACTAATTCCTATTATATATGCAGTGATAATGCCATAAGCGAGAGCACACCTTAAGAAGTGTGATATTGCTACACATTTTTCACATCCAAATCATTGGAGTAATTTAAGGGCAAATGTTCTCCATTTGTGGACATTGATGCTATATAAGGGAGAATGTTCTTGACATGTGGACATTGATAATATACGCCTTATTCCATATACAACTTTAATTGTAATAAATATATAGAAGTAATTCACAAAATTGTGCAATATTCTGTGTAAAAAGTTGTAAATCTCGCAGAAAATTAGCGAAAAAAGTATACAAATAGCTCTGTCGCGATTGACGGTAGACATCTATATGATATAATAAACACAAGCATACTTACTAATAGCGAATTAATTAGTAAAAAAAGTGTTTATTATATTTTATGCCCACTTTCTCGCCATTTCATGGCAACCGAAAGTGATGGCAAATCATATCACAAATTTTTCAAATTTATGATATGATAAACACAAGAATAACTTACTAATAGCGAATTAATTAGTAAAAAAAGTGTTTATTATATTTTATGCCCACTTTCTCGCCATTTCATGGCAACCGAAAGTGATGGCAGATCATATATTTAAATAAGCTTAGTTTAAACAATCACACATACGAAAATAGATCATTTTGAATAGGAGAAGTGTATTATGTTTGTTAAAGAAGTATCTGTAAAAAATCAAGTAGGTCTACATGCACGTCCAGCTACATTTTTTATTCAGAAATCCAATGAGTTTAAGTCTTCAATTTGGGTTGAAAAAGAAGAGCGCAGAGTAAATGCAAAGAGCTTATTGGGTGTGCTTTCACTCGGAATTGTGGGCGGTACTACAATTAAAATTATTGCAGACGGTGCAGATGAAGAGCAAGCTGTTGACAGTCTGGTAAGACTTGTAGAATCAGGATTTGCAGAGTAATAATTAATATTAAATCTTCTAAAGGCTTACCTTTTTTGGTAAGCCTTTTTTGTTGTCAGAAAACTGCCGCTTAATGAATAATAAAAGCATAATATAATATAATATTTCTCAGCAAACTTTTAAAGCCCAAAATATATTGTTATCATAAACTGCCTTCCATGCGAATAGAATATAAAAAAGAGTGGAGAAAAGTCTAAAATTACGTTTCCCTTTTTTATCAAAGCTGAATAAACGGTGCAATTATGACTGCATACATCGCTCGTTTTGTGCCTTTTACAGAAAGGAATGGCAATAATGATGGCAAAAAAAAAGAAAATACAGTACGCACGTGGAAAAAGATTAGGTGATTGCATCTACAATATTATGATTTATCAAATTTTTTTAGTGAGCATATTATTCATAGGTATATATGTAAATAATTTTTTTGGAGCTTTTGATACTGAGTGGCTTAAAGATTACATGGAAGAAATAATCCCTACTGAAAGTACTCATCAAGATGTAAGTGTATACAATTATGATTATATTTCACCGATACTTGATATAATGACTGTTGAGGGAGGCATGGGTGGGTTTAACCCATTTATGCAAATAGGTAGTGAAAGCAAGGTGCAAGTTCCTGTTAAAAGCAGTCTTGCACCTATTATTTTGTCCCAATCACCTGCCGTGCCACTAAGTGGTATAGTTACTTCTCCCTATGGCATGAGAAACAATCCCATCACCGATACCCCTGATTTCCATCGAGGAATTGATATTGCCGCAAAAGAGGGCAGTGCAATATATGCCGCACTTCCAGCAATTGTATCTAATGTGGGAGAGGATATGATATATGGAAACTACATACTTTTAGACCATGGAAACGGCATCAGCAGTTACTATGCACATTGCGATGAAATTATTGCAAAGACGGGTGCTGTTATTCGCAAGGGGGAGAGGATAGCAACAGTCGGCTCCACAGGTTATTCAACAGGCCCCCATCTGCATTTTGAGATACTTTTTAACGATATATCATATAATCCTGCTTGGATTTATTCTTTTTAATTACATGTATCAATAAAATTTTTAAGGGGATATAATGGATTTTGCTATCTTAGGCTTTAAAATAAGGCTTTCTTTCTATTTTTGTGCACTGATAATGATTTTTTTGCTTTTTGATAATGACAGCATTATGCCCTATATACTCACGGGAATATTTATTCACGAATGTGGGCATTTGCTTGCATTTATTTTCAGTGGGAAACAAGTGGATAAAATTGTTTTTTCCGCCATCGGTATAGATATAAAAACACATGAGCTAAATACTTCACTTACCGAAAGCGTTTTCATACACATATCGGGGCCAGCGGCAAATATAATAGCGGCAGCTATATCATTTTACTGCTTTAGAAATGAATATTTCTCCGCCGCAAATCTAACACTTGGAATTTTCCATCTACTACCAATATCAGGGCTTGACGGCGGCAATTTGATTAAATGCTTGCTGATTAAAGCATTGCCCATTTATGCAGTGGAAAAAGTAGTTATTTCAGTTTCATATATATTTATTTTAATTCTTTTTTTGTTCGGGATATTTCTATTATTTATAACTAATGGAAATTTTAGCTTAATTGCGGTGTCCATCGCATTGCTTTTATCTATAAGAAAGGGAAAAAACAGCTACTAAACTATTGTAAATTCCTATGATTTGTAGTATCATGAACTGTAAAACATTTTTTGATATTCTCCGAGAAAGGAATATATGATGGAACTTAAATCGCTTGATAAAATACTTATGCGAGTGCAAAAACCCTCACGCTACACAGGGGGAGAGCTTGGCAGTGTGGTGAAAAAGCTATCGCCGAATATGATTAGATATGCAATGTGCTTTCCCGATTTGTACGAAGTGGGGATGTCTCACCTTGGCATGAAAATACTTTATAGCCTAAAAAATAGCTATGACGACATATGGTGTGAAAGAGTATTCGCCCCAGCCGCGGACATGGAAGCTGAAATGCGCAAAGAAAACATACCGCTTTACGCACTTGAAAGCCTTGACCCACTATCCGATTTTGATATAATCGGATTTACTCTGCAATACGAAATGAGCTACACCGCTATTTTAAATATGCTAAATCTCGCAGGAATTCCCATACACAGCAATGAGAGGAATGAGCTTTCTCCTATTATTATGGCAGGTGGCCCCTCTGCGTGCAATCCCGAGCCGATAGCTGATTTTATAGACCTATTTGCCCTTGGCGAAGGCGAGGAGCTAAACTTAGACATAATAAACCTTTACCGCAAATGTAAGGAAGAGGGCACATCCAAAGCCGAATTTTTAAAGCGAGCCGCACAGATTGAGGGGGTTTATGTACCCTCACTATACGATATCGAATACAATGAAGACGGCACAGTAAAATCGGTAATTCCAAAGGAGGGTGCTCCTCAGACTGTTAAAAAACGCATTATAAAAGACATGGACAAGGTGTTTTACCCAGATACATTTATAGTGCCATATAGCGACATAGTGCACGACAGAGCCATGACGGAGCTCTTTAGGGGATGTGTCAGGGGATGTAGATTTTGTCAGGCAGGGTTTATTTATCGCCCTGTTAGAGAAAAGCATTTTGATACAATTGTAAAAGATGCAAAAAGCATCTGCGCAAACACCGGTTATGAGGAAGTGTCACTCACTTCGCTTTCCACATCCGATTACAGCGAAATTGAGCCCTTGCTCGATAGTATGATTGACTGGTCGGAGGCGGAGAAAATTAATTTATCACTGCCTTCAATGCGTGTTGATAATTTTTCGGACGAGCTTGCAGAAAAGATTAGCCGTGTGAGAAAATCGGGGCTTACATTTGCACCCGAAGCAGGCACACAGAGGCTAAGAGATGTTATAAATAAAAATATCACCGAAGAAAATGTGATAAATACCGCCCTCACCGCATTTAGAAACGGCTACACTTCTATGAAACTATACTTCATGATGGGGCTTCCCACCGAAACGGATGAAGATATAATCGGTATTAATGAGCTTGCACAAAAAGTGGTGGATGCATTCTATCAAATGCCCGACAGACCAAAGGGCAAGGGTGTGAATGTTAATATCAGCGTGGCATGTTTTGTGCCAAAACCATATACTCCATTCCAATTTGATGCACAATCCACCGAAGAGGAATTTAAAGCCAAGCAAAGACTGCTTCTCGATAGCAGACGCAGTAAAAAAGTGTCCATAAGCTATCACGACAGCAAAACCTCCATACTTGAGGGGCTTTTAGCAAGAGGGGATAGAAGATTGTCGCCGCTTATTGAAGCTGTATGGAAAAAGGGCGCAACGCTTGATGGTTGGAGCGAGCATTTTTCCTATGAGCGTTGGCGTGAAGCGATAGAAGAAGTGGGAATTGATATAAATTTCTACACTTCAAGAAAAAGGGAATACACCGAAATAATGCCTTGGGAGCACCTTAATTATCTGGTGAGCAAGCGTTATTTAATACAAGAAAGCGAGCTTGCAAGGCAGAGCAAAACCACACCTAACTGCAAAGAGGGATGTAAGAATTGCGGAGCAAGTAGTGCGATAGAAGGAGGTTGTTTTTAATGCAAATGCAACCACTAAGAATAACCTTTGAGAAAAAAGGCAGAGCAAAATATATATCACATCTCGACATGACAAGATGTATGCAAAGAGCGCTAAAAAGAGCGAAACTTCCAATCTGGTACACCGAGGGCTTTAACCCCCATCTATATCTAACTTTTGCACTTCCGCTTTCGCTTGGATATGAAAGCGACTGTGAGTATATGGATGTACGACTCATTGACGATGTATCGGCAGAGGATTTCGTGAAAAGATTTAATGAAGTTCTTCCCCAAGGACTAACTGCTCTATCTGCATCGGCACCAATAAATAAGCCTGAAAAAATAAAGTGGGCGGACTATAAAATTGACATATTTTTTGAAAATGCCACAACTGAAGAGCTTAAAAGAGATATGGAAGCATTCACTGAGTTAAGTGAAATAACAGTGCTGAAAAAAACTAAAAAAGGCGAAAAGGAAATTGACATCAAACCGCTTTTTGAAATATCACAGCACAGCACCACCGAGAACTGTCTTAGCATGAGCGCAAGATTTGCGTCAGGGATTAATCTAAATATCAATCCAAGCCTCATGATTAATGAATTTGCTAAGAGATATAATTATCAGATAAGCCACACCGCTGTAAAGCGAATTGCGATTATCACCGAAGATGGGAAAGTATTTTCTTAATCATTAAAAATTATATTAAACTTAAAAACATCTACAAGTTTTATACTTGTAGATGTTTTTTATAATTATTTTAAATAAAATCATTTTTAAGTGATATTTTATCCAAAGTATGTAAACAGAAAACTTATCCCTTTGTAAAAATATATCCCTTGCCATAAACTGAAATAATATCATAACTATCAGTGTTTTCACAGTCTATTTTTTGCTTTAGCCTTGAGATATGCGTCCTTAAAACCCTTGAATCACCACGGTCGGAATTACCCCAAACTTGCTTAAATAAATAATCCCTGCTAATTTCTTTATTAATGTTTTTTATTAAAATACTTAAAATAGTAGCCTCAATTTTAGTGAGAAAGATATCCCTTCCAGCAACTTTCGCAGAAAAATTTAAATGATCAAAATGCAGATTGCCAACCGAAATGGAGTTTTTTCCACTAAATTCATTTTGGCGCTCTAATAGTCTTTCGATTATGGCTAATAATTCATCAAAATTATATGGTTTAGCAAGAAAGTAGTCACCACCTTTTCTAAGTGCATCCACCTTGCTCATAGTATCCGATTTAGCTGAGAGAAATAATATGGGTTGCATATTTTTTTCTCTGAAATCATTACATATATCAAATCCACTTCCATCGGGGAGCATAATATCTAAAATCAATAAATCAATTGGCTTTGAATTGATGATATCATTAGCTTCGGATACTGTTTCAGCAGTATATACATCATATCCACGCCTTTTTAGCATCTGCATATTTGTGTAAAGAATTTCTACTTCATCTTCGACTATTAAAATCCTATTCTTCATAAAATACTCCATTCTACTATTTGGTGTGAGGGTAAATAATAAAATACAAGCTCTTAACATTCACCAATAGGTATGCGGAAAAATACATTACATCCTTTTCCTACTTCGCTGTCAATGTCGATTGTGCCGTGGTGAGCCATTACTATCTGGTGGCTTATGTAAAGCCCAATTCCATGGCGCCAATATTCCTTGCTCATTGATACGTAGCCCTTAAAAACTTCGCTGCGAATTTCCTCAGCTATCCCTTCACCAGTATCACTTACAGAGACTATTTGATAATCCCCATCATTTTTAAGACTGAGTGTTATGCTCCCGTTTTTGGTGTGTTTTATAGCGTTGGAAAGTAGATTTATAACTACCTGTAAGAGCCTTTGATAATCCGCCATTATCGGAGGAGAATTTTCTATATTGTAATTTATCACATTCCCCTTGGCATTTGCATCTTTCATGAGCATGTTACCAGCCTCACTCAAAACCTCACGGAGCTGTAAAGGGGAGAGAGAGAGGGAAAGTCTGCCCTGTTCTATCGAAACCGTATCCATCAAATCCGAAAGAATGCGGTCTATTCTCATTACAATTTTCTCCACTGTTTCAAGATTTCCCTGAATTAAGTCTTCGTCTTGAAGCTCTTCATAAAATAGCTCCATGGTATCCCTTGCATTAAGAGAAATTGCGGTGAGAGGATTTTTAATTTCATGCGCAACTGTTGTTAAAAATGTATTTTTTGCTTCATTGTACTTTTGGAGTTGTTCATTTTGCACACTGAGCTGTATTCTTTGGTCTTCATACTCACTCATATATAAATAAACCACAAGGCCGCATACCATCCCAGAGCCGAGAAATGCAATTAGATAATCCCAAAAAACCCTTGATTCTGAAGCGATAAGAGTGACAGTTTCGGGATAGATATATGCTATGGCGCACATTCCAACAAAGAGCAGAATTTCAAGTATACTAACAACAATCGCATACATCTTATCAAGCATCAGCACAGTGAAAACAATTGCAAAAATAAAATAGTTTGATATCCCACTGCGATATCCACCATCCGAGAAGAAAAATACAGGAAAAATAATGAAAAAAACAACAATAATCGTTATCAGTGAGCAGAGATTATAATCGCCGCTTTTCTTAGAATATATTAACATACCAACAGAAAAAAGCAGTGAAATGGATATGAGTGATACTACAAAAAATGTAGCACCTGTAAGCATTGTGGCAATTATAAGGCAAAAGCACATAATGCTTGCAGACAGTGCAAGTATGTTAAAAAGCCTAACTCTAAACTCAAATTTTGAGTCGAAAAAATTATCGGCTACATATCGTATGCATTTTTTAACTTTCTCCAAGGGCTACCCTCCTTAATATTAGCAAAATAGCATCAGCAATTTCGCAGTCGGATAATCTTTTATGTAATTCTCTATACCCTAATCGGGAAAGGAAAAAAGGAAAATTTCCTTAAGTCATTTACATTGATTAGATATACAAAAAAATATTCTACATCGTAAGCCATTTACTTTGATTAGCTATATATATAATACACCAAAAACAACGAAAAATCGCTATTATTTTTAAAAATCTGTAATTAATTGTAAAGTTTGTAGAAATCATGTCTGTGCGTGTCTTAAATTGTATAAAAAATATAAAAAAATACATCAGTTACTAAATTAATATGTAAAAGATATTGCAATGCAAATGATATAGTTTTTGTAACAATTAATCATTAAAAGAAATATTTGCTATAATTTTATTAGGCTAAACTGTAGAATTAGCTATTGTTTTTGAATTTTTAATTTTAGAAAGGCAGGATGCAATATGGAAAATAATGATAAGAAAGTGCAAAACGCACCATCGAGTGACCAGACACAAGCACTATTTGTATCTTCAAGAAAGAAACAGTTAGAAGAGCAAGAAGCGCAGAGAATTGCGGCAGAAAAAGAAGCTCAAAGGATAGCGGCAGAGGAAGAAGTTAAGAGGCTTGAGCTTGAAGTAGCGGAGAGAAAGCGTCAGGCTGAAGAAGACGCTAAAAGAATTGAAGCCGAAGCTATCGAGAGAAAGCGTCGAGCAGAGGAAGACGCTAAAAAAATGGAAGTAGAAGCGGCTGAGAGGAAGCAAAAGGCTGAAGAGGAGGCAAAAAAGGCAGCACTGGATGCTAAAAAAGCTGAAATTGCCGCACAAGGGAAAAAACTCCAGTCCGACATAACAGGAAAGCTTGGCTCCACTGCAAGTAACCTGCAAAACAAATTTACCAAAAATGAAAAAACCGATACACCATCACCAAAAGCTCCCACAGGAGATGCTGCAACTGCGGCGGCACCCGATAAGCAGAAAATGATGATGTTTGGCGGTATAGGTGCAGTTGCAATAGTAATAATTGCAGTGATGGTAATGCTCCTTGGTGGAGGTGGCATTAAAGAGAGCGAGCTTCAAGGCGTATGGTATGCATCAAACGGATTATCCATGATTGATTTTATAGGTGATGAGTTTGAAATGACTTCAGTCACTGGAGAAATGGCAGTGGGCGCCTATGAAATTGATGACACAACAGTCTATCTACTCGAAGGCGATGTTCCAATAGTTACGCTTACAATGAATGAAGATCTAATGTTATATGCACTTGAACTTGACACTACATATAGCAGAGAAGGCGATTTGAATATATACGCCATTACCTCACAGGATGATCTTTACGGCTCATGGTATTCAACCGATGGCACGGCAGCTCTTTATCTTTACGAAGAAGAATATGAATTCAGTGATTCCGTTGAAACAGTTTACTACGACATGTATTATTTCTACGGCGACCATATTACCCTATATACGGATGGAAGCCCTGCTTACGATGTGCTATTTCAAGGAGCAAACCTCTACATGCCCGATTTTGATATCACTTTTGTCAGGGATGGATATTTAGCAGAGCCCACCTCGGCGCAAATTGCAGAGGTGATACCGGGGCAATGGCAGGTGTATGAAACAACAATGGTTATTCTCCCCTCCAGTGACGGTGTTACAGGTAAAGCCCATTACTACCAAAATGGCAACTTCTTATTTGAAAATATATATGAAATTGAAGATGATGTTGTAGTATGCCATGTGGGTGGAGAGAAATATCCATATACATTTGTTTCAGCTACTCAGTTAGTAGATGTTGATGGATATATTATAGAAAAAATCAGTGACAACTATTAAAATAAGCAATTGGTAAAACCTTCTGCCAATGCAAGGAGAGTTTAAATTTTGGCGTTAATCTGAAAGGAATGATAGTAAAATGAATAATCTATTACTCACGGCTATCTTTGAAAATGGTTTCCAAGAAATTTATTTGCCCGTTGTGGATAATAAAACCATGTCAGTGGAAATTCGCCCGTCGATAAGCGGACTTGTTGATGACATTATGCTCCCCATTGAAGTATGGGGAGGAAAATGGAGTATGCACAGCACAAAGCAGTTTGTCATTACTAAAGATGAAAAACCGCTTGAAAGCTGTGAGCTTGAAGACGGCTTACTTTTGAACTGCAATATAAGAAATACTGATATGATTTTCTCCCTCACAGTTTCAGAAGCAGATAAGGGCAATACATCATTCGATAAATATTTTTTAGACATCAATGCGATAAAAGCGGTTACAATAGGGAGCGCTACAAGTAGCAATAATATCGTACATACAAATAAATTCTGCTCACCTAATCACGCCGAAATAGTGATGGAGGATGGAATAGTAGTCGTAAAGGACAGAAACAGCGTAAACGGCACATTTGTAAACGGCAGACTCCTCACCTCAACAAGACCGCTTAACTACGGCGATGTAATCTATATAGTGGGGCTTAAAATTGTTTATCTCGGCAATGTACTCTGTGTAAACAATCCTAAAAATGAGTGCCAAGTAAATGAAAAGATTTTAAAGAAAATAAATATAGAACCAACAGAATTTTCCGAAGAAGTGTCCGAGTATAGCGGTGAAGAAAACTACTTCCTAAGAACACCAAGAAAAATAGAACTCTTAGACACCGAAACTTTCACAATTGAGCGTGCACCCACAAAGAATAATCAAAAGCAACAACCGCTATTTTTAACACTCGGCCCCTCCTTTACAATGGTTATCCCAATGCTTGCAGGGACAATGCTCTCGGGCAATTCTGGAAGCATGGCAAGCTCGCTTGTTATGTCACTTGGTGCGGCACTTATAGGCGGTGGTTGGGCGGTACTAAATATCCGCTACAACAAAGAAGAAGCACTCACTTCCGAAAAAGAGCGCACAGAAACATATGTGAAATACCTAAATAATATGACAAAGCTGATAGCGGATAAAATGGAGCTAAACAGAGAAGTTTTAAATGCTATGTACCCAGGCAGTGAGCAGGTTATAAACTTTGCAAATGGCTCTTCAAGGCTGTGGGAAAAAAGCTGTGTGCATGACGACTTTTTGGATATTAATGTGGGTAACTGCAATATTCCAAACCTCAATAAAGTAGAAATTCCAAAAGAACAAGCAATGGCAAACTACGACCCACTCAACGACAATCTAACTAAAATCAAGGAGAAGATGTCACAGTTAAATGATGTGCCGTCAAGACTCTCCCTTTCAAATAATATGATGGTTGGTATCGTAAGTAAAAATAGGGATAAAGCGCTGAACTTAGTTCGTGTGGTTACTTCACAGCTCACAGCACTCCACCCCTACACAGAGCTTAGAACATCCTTTATCTACCCGATGAGCGAAACGGACAGCTGGGATCATGCAAGATTTTTGCCCCATACATGGGCGCCGGACGGCAGTATCAGGCTTATTGCAAATGATAAAAATACCGTCGGTGATGTGCTCTACTTCCTATCCTCAGTAGTTCGTGACAGGCTTGAAAACACAGGTAGCAAGGACGAAGATGCAAAAATACTTCCACACTATGTGGTTGTGATAGGGGATATATCCCTAATTGAAAACGAGCCGATGGCTAAATACCTATTAAACCCCACGCCAGAGCTTGGCATAACAGTGGTATTCCCCGTAAGCTCCACTGATAAACTCCCTGCGGCTTGTAGCGTAATTATTCAAGATAATGACGACTACAACGGATTTTACAGCACAAGGGGAGAATTCCCTGAAAGAGAAGATGTAAAATTCCCCATTATCCCTGTTGCTAAAATGGATGAGTACAGCAGAAATTTATCAAATTACAAGGTGCGGGAGATGAACCTTTCGGCAGGTATTCCCGAAATGCTCACCTTCTTAGATATGTATAAAACCTCAAATGTAGACGATTTAGAGGTAATGAAAAAATGGCTCGAAAATCGCACATATGAAAGTATGAAAGCGATGGTCGGCTATAAATCGGGTGGGGTACCTCTCTACCTCGACATCCATGAAAAATACCATGGCCCGCATGGACTTGTGGCAGGTACTACTGGTTCAGGTAAATCGGAAACACTTCAAAGCTACATCCTTTCCCTTGCAGTAAACTACCATCCGCATGAAGTAGCGTTCATACTAATCGACTACAAAGGCGGTGGCATGGCGCAGAGCTTTGACGGACTTCCGCACTTAGCGGGTGTAATCACAAACTTAGGCGGCAATGCCACAAATCGTGCACTGCTCTCCATTAATGCAGAGATTAAGCACAGGCAGAAAGTGTTTAACGAATACAAGGTTAAGCATATCGACGCATACATAGAGCTTTACCGTTCAGGTGTAGCGAGCGAGCCAATGCCGCATCTACTTATAATCGCCGACGAATTTGCCGAGCTAAAAAAAGAACAACCAGAATTTGTAAGGGCGCTTGTTTCCGCCGCTCGTGTAGGCCGTTCTTTAGGTGTAAACCTAATTCTTGCTACACAGAAACCAAGTGGTGTAGTAGATGAAGAAATTTGGTCCAATACACGCTTTAGGCTCTGCTTAAGAGTTGCCGATAAACAGGACTCAAATGAAATGCTAAAACGCACCGAAGCCGCATTTATCACAGGTACTGGTCGTGGTTACTTCCAAGTAGGTAACGATGAAATTTTCGACGAATTCCAAAGTGGTTGGTCGGGTGCGGAATATCAGCCCAATATACCTTTTACAGATGATAAAAATGCAAAGGTTGAGCTTATTAATCTAATCGGTAAAAACGGTGTTCCTAAGCAGAAGAAAAAGAAAAAGAGCGATAATATTGCAAAGCTCACACAGCTTGACGCAGTGGTTAAGCATCTGCATGATGTTGCGGATGAAAACAGCGTTGCGGCACTTCGCAAAATCTGGCTTGATCCACTTCCAAAGTCACTCTATCTCGAAGAGCTTGCGAAAATACAAAAGCCAAAAGGATTTTCACTGCTTCTGCCAGTCGGCTTGGCAGACAGCCCAGAAACACAGAGCCAGTTCCCCGTTGCAGTTGATTTCTTAAGGGACGGACATCTGCTTGTATGCGGTACAGGCGGCAGTGGTAAAACCACACTTTTACAAACATTAATTTACTCAGCAGTAACACAATACACAAAAGAACAGGTAAATATCTATATTGCCGACTTCTCAAGCAGAACAATGCCAGTATTTGCAAACTTACCACATGTGGGCGGAGTTATGTTTGAGGGCGAGGACGACAAGATAGAAGAAGTATTTGCTCTACTTAAAAATACTTTAGCAGAAAGAAAGAGCAAATTTAGTGAAGCAGGCATAGGCTCATATCGTGACTATGTACAGCAGAGCGATGACTGCCCTGCAATACTCTTCTTCATTGATAACTATGTTGCCTTTGCTGATTCATACAGCCAATATGAAGACACACTCACACAGCTCAGTCGTGAAGCGGCAAGCTATGGTATCTACCTAATCTTAACAATGAATAATTCGGGTGAAATACGCAGTCGTATGCGCCAAAACTTTATAAATGGCATAGCGCTCCAAATGAGCGATAAATTTGAATATGAAGCGGCAGTTGGCGGACGCAGTGAAATTCTTCCCGATGATAGAACACCCGGCCGTGGCCTTATCAAAGCTCCACTTCCACTTGAATTCCATGTCGCTTATGCGGTTCGTGAAGAAGCAGGCGCAAGCCAAGTGCAGACACTTCGCAAAATGTTTGCAAACATGAAAAAAAGCAGTGGAGTTAAAAAATTAGGCGGCGTGGTTGACGGAGTTACCCATGAGAGCCTAATGGAAAATGACGATGTTAAAAAACTTTCTAAAGATAGCATTGCGCTCGGGCTCAATATCGAAAGCGGTGCAGTAATATCTACCGACTTAGATAATATCTTCTGCTACACAATAAGTGGCTTTGAAAACACTGGTAAGAAAGAGCTTGCAATGACCATTTTAAAACAGGTAAAGGCAAAGGATGCCACACTCTATCTATTCGACAAAGCCGATTCAAGTCTTGCAGAAAGCGGACTATTTGAGAAGGTTTACAGCACTGACGAAGAGCTGTTTGGGCTTATGGATGAAGTATTTGTGCCAGAGTTTTCAGGCAGAAATAAGATTGTTAATGCCGCAAGGGGCGAGGGCAAGAGTGTTAAAGAAGCTATGAAAGATAAAAAGAGAATAGTGCTCTTTATCGGCGATATGAATTTATTTATGAAAGCTGTTTATAGTAAGAGCTTTAAAATGAATGAATTCCTTGAAATAGCTCTAAATAAAGGCAAGGAACACAAAATCAATCTCTTTGCCACAATGCTCCCCGATGACTATTTCGACAATGCAAGATACGCACTGATGAATACATGGGCGGCACAAAACACAGGCATACACCTCGGCGGAATGTTCGACCAACAGGGTGCACTGAATTTTGAAATGAGCATGGCTGATAGGGTGAGACAGTACTCAGCAGGCAAGGGCTATACTCAGGATGAAAAGGGAAATGTAGTGAAAATTATCACTCCACAAATCCCAAAGGAAGAGGAGTAGAGTATAGGGTTTAAGTAAATTTGTTAGGTGTAGAAAGCAGATTTTCGCTTTCTACACCCATATGAAAGGAAATGCAGGATATGGCTAAAATACAAGTAGATGTTCAGCTGCCCTCACTTGCAAAAGCTTACGAATTTTTACTCGATGACAGCATGAGTGTTGGCAAAGTAAAAAGAGATTTCATAAAGCAGATTGAAGCTGTGGAGGGTAGAAAAATATTTGAAGACGAAACACAGGTGCTTTTTAGCTCGAAAAATTTAGGTGGGCTTTTAAATGATGCTGAAATCCTCGGAAATATGGAGATAAAAAGCGGGGATACAATCATACTCATTTAGCAAAAGTTTCACACAGAAAGGAATGACATTCTATGGCGAATACGAGCAATATAGATTCGGATAAAATTATCTCTACCGCCGCCTCTATGGAAAAGGAAATTTCAGTTGTACACAGCTGTGCGCAGAAATTTTCCGATGCAATGTTAACCCTTGATAAACAATGGATTTCCGAAAGCAAGACGGTTCTAATGCAGTCGTTTAACAGTGATTTGGAAGCTATGAATGAGCTTGCAGAGCAGATGAGCGAATTTTGTGATTTGCTTAGAAATATGGCTAATTCATACGATTCATCAGAAAAAGATATTGCAGATAAAATTAAGGCACTGCCAAAACTTTAATATATGGGCATAAAATAGGCTTTCTAAGCTATGGTAAAGAAAATTTATATATCCCTATTAATGATTTTGTGCATTTGAAAGGATGGATATTTTATGGCTGAGAGCGAATTAAAGGTCGACGTCAAAGCCTTTACGGCGGCGAGTGAAGAAATAAGCGCAATGACTAAAAACTTAGAGCAAAGTGTAAATGCCTATCTCAGCGGAGTAAATTCTCTTAGAAGTGTTTGGCAGGGGGATGGCTCTAATAATGTCAAAGCAATGGCACAATCAATGCTAAACAGCATGGAGCTCTTGATGACACATCTCAGTGCATATCCAAAAGCACTTGGCGAAGTGGCGGGAATATATGTGGCTTCTGAAAAACAGCTTACAGAAACAGGTAGGTCACTTAATTTCGACAGTAGCTCCATGATGTAATCTACTTCTTAAAGGAGATGAAACGAAAATGGCACAAATTTCTTTTGATTATAACAATGTTATAAACAAAGCTAAGGATTTAGATAATATAGCCACTGCTATGCAAAATCAAACTTGCAAAGAAATTGAAGAAATAATAAAGAATATCGAAGCTTCATGGTCGGGGGACAGTGAAAAATTATTTGTCACATATCTAAGTAATGTCTCAGAGCATGTGAAAAACCAAGCAAAATACCTCACCCAGTGTGCGGAATACCTCCGTGCCTCGGCGAAGAAAATGCAACAGGCAGAAAGCTCTGTTGAGGGTGCAATACAAAAAATATAGGCTTTAGACATTGGATTAATAAAAAAGCCGAACAAATAAAACTAAACTATGGGAGGCTAACCTATGGCAACTAATGTTAATATGCAGCAAATGAAAGCAGTAGCGGCTGAATTTGAAAAAATTGGGGCTACACTTTTTGCAAACGAAAAGAAATTATCCGAATTAATGAGTGAGCTAAGCACTGTTTGGCAGGGCGAAGCGGCACAAAAATATCTTACAAGCTATGAGCACCATCTGCCCGAATTGCAGCAGATGAGCAAGCTTATGACCACCACCAGCCAGACACTTAATTCAATTGCGGCAAGTTATATGAAATCCGAAAGTCAAATCAGTGATATTATAAATTCGGCACTTGCTAAGGGATAAAAACTGAACACAATATACACCTGAAAGGAATGATTTTTTATGGCAAATGAAGGCTCAATGAAGGTTAATGTGGCAAGGCTTAGAGATTTAGCCGCCGATATGAATAAAGTATATAATTCCTACATGAACAGCCTATCCCAGGCTAATAAAGAAACGGATAAACTACGCAACACATGGACGGGGGATGCGGCATCATCTTTTTTAATTTCATACAACACACTAAACACTAAATGCAATGATTTTATGAACACACTCAGCAACACTGTGCGTGTGCTATATGAAGTTGCCGATACTTATGAAGCAAGTGAAGCTGCAATAGAATCTGCGGCGGAGAAACTACCATCACTACCTACTAATACCATGGTATAGGGGGAATAGATATGAGTACTTTTAAAGTATCCTATGACCTGCTTAGACAGCAATCCGAAGCGCTGAAAAGTCTTGCTAAAAAGGTTGATGTACATGGGGAAGACTTAACAAGCGTGAGTGGACAGCTATCGGTAAATACTGCTTTCACAGACCTGCAAGGCGATCTAAAAAAATTAGGCACACAGCTTGATAATATCTCTGCCACCATTAATGCCTGCGGCGTACTGCTTGGAACAATAGGGGAAACCTACCAAAACTCTGAGGTTACTGTGGTAAAAAGAGCACAGGAAACAAGAGTATATCAAAGGGATGTATATAAAAATCCCGTTGTCATTGTAGTGCACGACAGTGGCTCGGACACTTCTGCAGGAGGATATGCCTCTTCTGCAAACTACGGTGGGGGCACGGGGTATAATAGCGGAGCTGGGGCGGCATATAGCGGTGGAGGTGGTGAAGCCTATACTGCTACTGCTACCAATATGTCCGCAGGTTCCGAAGGTGCTACTACGAGCACAATCTCCTCGGGCGATTTTAGCACGGGCTCGGGAACGGGGCAAACTGATGGGAATGTTACAAATATATTTGTTAACACACCCGAAAGCGGTGGGATGGGTGCAGGAGCTGCCGCCGCTGTGGGCGCAGGAGGTGCCGCAGTAGGAGCTGCCGCCGCAATGGGTGCCAAAAAAGTAATGGAAAAAATTAAGGGTAATTCCGATAAAGAAAACACCGAAAATAAATCCGAAGCCACAAAAACAGTAATCTCCGATACCGCACCAAAAGCAAGCACAGAGTTTATAGACCCTGAGATTGCACTTGCAGAGGCAAGAAAAAAGCTTGCCGAAGTTAGTAATTAAATTGTACCAAACACTAAAATATATGGGGAGGAGGGTATGAAACTTGTATGAAACACGAGTGCTTTTAATAGATGATGACGAGATGATTTCAGGCATGGTTAAAAGAATACTCATTAGAAATGAGTATAAAGTTATTTCCTGCTATAATTTATCTGATGCACAGAGCATTATTGATGAGAATTCACCCAATATTGTTATAGTGTCCATGGATAGTTTTAAGGCTGAAATAATCCCCTTTTTAATGGAGAATAAAAAAAGGCAAAACCATAGCAAATATATAGTAATATCCTCCACCGATAATGAAGTGGAGATACTTAAAGCTGGCGCAGACGATTGGATTAGAAAGCCGTATAAATCAAATGTGCTTTTAACAAGGCTTGAAGTAATGTGCAGAGATAATTAAATATATAAATAGTGCTTTAGATGCTGTTTTATAACAGCCAATTTTTAAACTTCTTAAAATATTTTTAAATAACATAAGAGGCATTTATTCCAAATGGAATGAATGCCTCTTATGTTCTGAATTTGTATGATTTTAGTAAATGTAATAATTAAAACAATTGCTTAGACTACTCAATTTGCAACTCATCAAGGTCGTGAAGAAAATCTTATATCTACTCTTATTTACCAATTTCGGGAAGATTATTTTTCTTTAGCATCTGAGCCTGAACTTTCATAGGTA
This sequence comes from uncultured Oscillospiraceae bacterium, assembly GCA_964370185.1. Lineage (GTDB taxonomy): Bacteria > Bacillota > Clostridia > Oscillospirales > Ruminococcaceae > CAYJEQ01. Next base: position 2,408 of record CAYJIJ010000001.1, on the reverse strand, counting down.
ACCCAAATAGATTAATAAAGCCCTTGCTGTCCATCTGGTCATATACATCATCTTCGCCGAATGTAGCGATATCTTCGCTGTATAGGCTATATGGTGAAGTGGTTGAAGCAGGCTTAATATTGCCTTTGTAAAGCTTAAGCTTAACTGTACCTGTAACTGTTTTCTGTGTTTCCTCAACAAATGCCTTAAGGGCTAAAAACAGAGGTGTGTACCACTGTCCATTATAGATTAAATCAGCCATCTTAAGTCCGATTTGTTCTTTGTAATGGGAGGTTTCTTTATCTAAGCAGAGCATTTCAAGTTGCTTATGTGCGAAGCTGAGTACACTGCCCCCAGGAGTTTCATATACACCACGGCTCTTCATGCCCACAAGACGATTTTCCACGATGTCAATCACGCCTACACCATTAGCGCCACCTATTTCATTTAACTTTTTAATAAGTGTGCTGAACTTCATCTTTTCGCCGTTTAAAGCTACTGGTTTTCCTTGCTCAAAATCCAAAGTTACATATGTAGCTGTGTCGGGTGCCTTTTCCATGGAAACGCACATTTCAAGGATTTTATCATAATCAGGCTCGTTTGCAGGATCTTCAAGGTCGAGACCTTCATGGGAAAGATGCCATAGGTTTTTATCTTTAGAATAGTTTGTTTCCCTGTTGATTTTTAGTGGAATATTGTATTTTTCCGCATAGTCAATAGCATCTTCGCGGCTCTTTATCTCCCAAATACGCCAAGGAGCAATAATATCTAATTCGGGTGCAAATGCTTTAATTGTAAGCTCAAAACGCACCTGATCATTGCCCTTGCCAGTACAGCCATGGCAAATAGCATCGGCGCCTTCTTTTTTAGCAATATCAACAAGGTGCTTTGCGATAATCGGGCGTGCAAAGCTTGTTCCAAGTAGATATTGACCTTCGTATACAGCATTAGCCTTTAAGCTTGGAAGGATAAAATCGTCTGCAAATTCGTCAACTAAATCCATTACATAAAGTTTGCTTGCGCCTGTATTAATAGCCTTTTCTTCAAGGCCGTCGAGCTCATCCCCCTGCCCGAGGTCGGCAACTGCCGCAATAACTTCACATCCATAATTAGCTTTAAGCCAGTGGATGATTACAGAAGTGTCGAGCCCTCCCGAATATGCTAAAACTATCTTATTGTATTTTTTCATTTTATTTCCTCCATATGTATAAATATTCTTATTATATGTATAAAATATCACAAAGCTGAGTAAATGTCAAGTATAAAATTGAATTTGTAAATAATTTAATTTGAGTATAGATTTTGCAGATATAATACATGCGATACAGTTAAGTAAAAAAGATATAATAGAATGTCAATTTGCAGTTAGAAATTTAGTATTGTAAAGAGAGGAAAGCAAAAAAAAGTAGGTGAACATTCTGAGAGTTTAGCTTAATTAAGGAGCTGAAATCTTTTGAAAATATAAAAATGTTCAAACCTTGCCTTGGGGCTTAGCATGAACATTTTTACTAAATTATACGGTGCATTACCTATTTTAGCAGTCTATTTTTATATAACCATTTTCGCCTACTTCTTTAGTAAAGATGATATTCATCATATGTAGTTTGTGCTGAATAATAGTTAAAAATAGGCGCATTTTTATCCAAAGACTATTTATTCTTCTTTTCCATATCAAGCAAAAATTCTTTCATACTAAGTCCACCAGCATAACCAACAAGTTTTCCCGAAGCTCCTATCACCCTATGGCAGGGGACAATAACGGTTATTGGATTTTTATTGTTTGCCATGCCGATAGCACGACTTGCTTTTGAATTTCCCACGGCAGTCGCAATATCCTTATAGCTTCTTGTTTCACCATAGGGGATACTGCAAAGGGCTGCCCAAACTTTCTTTTGAAACTCAGTGCCAGAGAGCTTATACGGCAATTCAAATTCTTTTCGCTTGCCGTCAAAATATTCTAAAAGTTGGTTATATGCTTTATCGCTGAGCTCATTTTTTGTGCCATAATCGGAAATATTATCTTCATGCAATTTCTTGAAAAATGTGATATATCCATCTTCATATTCCATCTTAAAATAACCCATTGGAGTTTTATAAATTGCAAAATTCTTCATTTCTATCATCCCTTCTAATTACTGAAAAAAGGTTATTATAAAACCTTCCTCAAAACAATATTCGAAAAATTGAATTAGCTGTCTATAATATTTTAATACATTCAGCATACAATATCAAGAAGTATTTTACTTTATAGTAAAAACAGCCTAAGTTGATAACATAGGCTGTTTTTATCGGTTAATATAAAAAGTCAGTAAAATATGTGTTACTTGGCATCACGGGCTTATATTACCCCAAAAACTCCGCATTAAGTTCCTTTGCAAGCGCACATGAAACGAAATGATTATGAGTAAGCTCCTGAAGGTTATAAACCT